>JAVYNU010000012.1 GCA_038735125.1 Ignisphaera sp. | reverse complement strand
TACTACTAAGCTGATAAGCTTTGATAAATTGATTTTGTGGCGTACTGCTGTGAACCTCCAGCAACACCCACAACAAACCCAGCCACACAAACTATTGACGCTTCCACAAACTTACCAGATCTCTAGATATGTTAGCTAACGTGAACACTGTATTAGATAGAGCGTAGAATGCGTGGTAGACGTGATAGCTTCATATTGAATCCGCGTAAGGCCTACGAAAACCACTAGCACTGGTATTCCTTGTATAGTGTGCTTGTACTGCATATGCAATATATTTTTTCTTCAATATATGCTCAATGATGGGGTTTGGACGTTGATTGCAAAGGCGTGATCTGCTTTTCTATGGAACAACTCTGAGCCATGGCACTTGTTTGAAGTCTTCATCGAATGTGAGTATAATGTCTATTCCGTAGTGTTTGCAGGTTAATGCAATTTGAGCATCATTGGGAAGGAGTTTAAAGTCCTGGATTATTTGGAGATATTCATTATAGTCGAAGTAATCGTTTACTATTTCGACGCTCAAATCTTTCAGGAAAGAATCTATTGCATCTATTACTTCCCTAGGATATCCTTGCTTTGCAATCAATTTTCTTAAACCGTATCTTCCTTTAACTATGCCTCTCTGTTTATAGTACTCGTACGCCGCAACATAGAGCGCTTCATTAATTGCGATCCCTGAAATCATAAGATGCGAATCGCGATGTGCCTCTAATATTTGCTCAGCTAAGTCACTCTTCTCGGTTTCAAGGAGGATGCCGAGTATGAAGCTGGTATCAATATAGACCAGCTTCATTGCAAATGAGCCTCTTCCTCGATCTCTAGCAGCTCTCTAATTGATGACCTTCCCAGAATCCCCCGATACTTCTTGAGCACCTTCCTTATATCACGCTTTACAGTGACTAATACTTCCTCTCCCTCCTCTAAATCTATTGGTTCTAGAGGCTTAAGGACACCTTTCTCATACCTTACTCTTACGACTTTTGACATTTAGCTTCACCTAACTATACTATATTTATGGCTTTAAGAGGTTAAAGAGTGTTGCAGTAAAGAACAAACCTAGCTAATAGACACGGGCGACCACTAGAAAAAGAGCTGGGGAAACTGCTTGAGAGGCTTGGGCTAGTATGAAGCGCAGGTACCCCATGGAGTTGATTTGCCTAGCGCCTTGAGCCAGTAGCTGGTTTCAAAAGAGCTATGAAGTAGCTCAGCACAGGGGGAGAAGTACAGTCACAACTGCTCCTATTGCAAGTAGTGTGAGTGGGGTTCTCTGCAAGACCTCTACAGTGCCTTACTCACAATAGTTAACTATGCCGTGTATATTTTTTCACCATCAACATATACTTCAATTTTTGGAAACATGATACCTTTGAGAACTATTTTAATCTTGTGTTTTTCATTATCTCCAACATCCATTTCAAGTTCTTTTTTGAATCCTATAGCATAGGTTTCCACAACTCTTCTTCCATCAACATCAACTATTAGTTTTCCAGTCCATTCAGAGTAACGTATGAAAATCTCATGTTTCTCTTGTTTCCCTATGATAAAACGATATTCGGTCAATGTTATCCTAGGTGTTAGCGTTTCCTAGTCTCGACTAATAAATATTTCGCTAATACACACTTTATGCTTTACACTTGGCTCTAGTGTGAGGGAGGTTTTTACGGGAGTTAGTAAGCTTAATTTAAGCTCGTAGACTAGGAGCTCTTCTAGCTCTTTGCAGTTTGGATAGCATCCCTCAACACATACCCAGAAAGCCTCATTGCGCCCTAACTCAATTATGTGTGCATCCCATGATAAGCGATGCACGATTTACCCTAGGTAGTTTAGGGAGTTAGGAACACACCTAAAACCTGCATCACTATGGGTGTGAGGAACTTGTGACTTTTTCACCGAAGGAATGCACCTAGACGTTTGTTACCGATACTTGAAGTATGTCTCATCGTTTCTCTTGTCTACGTGTTCTTTGGGTACAACGATGTGCTTAATAATTGAGCGTGTCTGTGCGGGGTTGTAGTTTATCTCTGCTATTAAATCTCCATAGATTGTTTCTAGTCTGAATCCCCCGGTGTTATCAGGGTAGACAGCTATGTGTAGTATTAGTGGCGGTCCATAAGTCAGCCACCCCATGGTCTTGAGTATGTAGTGTGCTCTCCTCGCTTCTCTGTAGCCATTATGGAAGTATGCTTTTATCAGGTCGTCTACTGGCTGTGTGTATATGAACCCCTGGCTGAAGCCCATGTCCCGAAGTATTTCCTTTCAGTCTTTTCTTATTGCTTCCTAGTCTAACTAAGTTGTGCTGTATTTTCAATTTGCACCAGTAATCCGAAGTCCTCTATATCAACCTAGCTTAGTTTTGATTTCTTCTATAGTCGCCTCTCTAACAAATAGTGTATTAAGCTTTAGTTTTCTGGCTTGGTCTACCATGCCTCTATCATCAGTTATCAGTAGGGAGTTTGTAAGAAGAGTCAGTGCTAGGAAGTAGGTGTCAAAGCCCGACGGAGCTGTTGTTAACGCGACATCGAGTGCCTTATCATATATCACATTCTCGTCTACTATTATGAATGTCTCGCTTAGGCTCTCTATAATCCTCAGCACCTGTTCTCTTGTCAACTCACTCCTCTTTAACACCGATGCAACTTCTATTATACCTGACCTTGGAAAGAACACCTTAAGGTTCTTCTCTTCTAATAAACTCAATATCACATGTATCTTCTCACGGGTCCTGATCTCCCTCTCATAGATATCTCTCTGTAAATATCTTGGTGGTGCAAGGATACTCTTAACCACGACGCTTGTGTCAAGGACGACGCTATCAGTAGAGTTTTCTGTCACGCTTGCGAACCTCTTCTAGGATTTCGTCCACGCTTCTCTTAGCCTCAAAGGTGGTGGATAGGGCTAGCCTATAGAAACTCTTATCCCGCACTACAACCACTAACTCTTCCCCTTCCTCTAGATCCACAGGCTCAAGAGGCTTTAACACACCATTCTCATACTTCACTCTTATTACCTTAGCCACCTAGCTTCACCCATCTACTACATATGGCTTTAAGAGGTTAAAGAGTGTTGCAGTAGAATAATCCTTCTGTCGCAGGCTATCTAATCTTCCCCCAAAATGTTACAGGTTTATTTGGATATCATGCAACAAAACGATACAGGTTTCGGCCTTCGGAGCCAGTGGTCGGGGCTCAAATCCCCCCAGATCCGCCACAGAAGAAGCTCAGAGCATTTCCTTGACTGCTTTAATTAATATATACTTCGATATGTCCTCGCCCTATTAATATGAGTAGGTCATGCTTGGTCTTTTCTGACTGTTATTCTATCTGCAAGCCCTTCACAGTAGATTTGGTCACAACTATGATGTTTTCGAAGTATAGCCATATAGTCGGCGTATCGCTCCATAGAATCTGCTGAGTCTCTCTGTAGAGTAGCGCTCTCTATTCTCATCTAACAGCTTGTTGTACGCGGGATTGCTGTATAGAGGCCCGTTTAAGTTGGTATTGGTTCTACAGTATGTGAGTGCATAGTAGAGAGATTATGGGGAGGGGACCATATATCGCAAGATCGAAGTCATGGTCTGCGAAAAACCCTTTTCAGAAATGCTGTGAGTTACTCCTGCTCAATAATAACTTTATCCCAGTTGTAGCCAGATACTGTTGAATCACTTGGGCAAGCTGGATATCTTTAGGGCTTCTTGTTGACACAAAAGCCTTGGAATTTTTCATAAAACCAGTCTCCTTCAGAAGCTTGACAGCCTTGGAGATGTTGTACTCGTGTGCTTTTGAGCGTATAGACATTTGGAAAAACGGTTGAGGTAATACTGTTAGCTACTGCGACAAAGTCCTTCAAAAGGTTTTTAGCTAGGTGATGCCAAGGCAAAGAGTTATAAACCAGTTGCATAGACTGAAACTATAGCATTGAAATGTGGTATCTCCAAATATGTGGAGATGATGAGTGGGGTCCTCTTTTGTTGATGAAGATGATAGGGGTTAGAGATGCTGAATAAACTTTTATACTGCGACTCTGGTGTTTAGCCATATTGAGTGTTTTGTGAGTGTGATTATGGATATCGGATATTTATTTACATTAATTGTTTTTGGTGCACTTGTTGATTCTGTGGATCCATGCATCTTTGCTTTATACATCTCGCTTTTGGTAACAGCTTCTGTTAGTGGCTTGAAACGTGTTTCAAAAATTGCATTGGCGTTTGTGTCCTCTGTTTTTGTGGGCTATCTTGTATTTGGCGCTATACTCAGAATGATTGTAGCATCATGGCAGTTTCCACGATGGCTACTATCAGTTGTTTTAATTGTCTATGCCCTTGCCATGCTAATCTACACAATCTTCTTTGAGGGTGGGGGAAACGAGGTTGTATGTAGAGAGGATAGAATAGTGTGTAGAATTGCATCTTCGCTAAAACTCGATAGATTTGCGACAGCAGAAACTAGTGTATTGGGTGTTTCTTTACTTGGTTTCTTAGCATCTTTTACGCTACTTCCATGCAGTGCTGGTATGTACATAGCATTCAATTTTGTGACTGCTGACCTTGGTGTATGGGCCTGGCTACCCTTAGCAATGCTGTACACAGCTATATTTATTCTTCCTCTAGTTTTAATAACTATAGCTGTTATAGGGATTACCAAAATAAGGAGAGTCTACGAAGCTGCTTTGTCGAGGCAACGAATACTTAAAACAATCGCTTCAATAGCTATGATAGCTATTGCAATATGGATATACCTTTAAGAGGTTTTAGCATCACGTTCTAGAGGTCTGACCTTTATGTGGGTCTTCATCCCTCATGTGTCTCTCTGCCCCCCGCCTGCAGGAGCCTGGCTTCATCAGTCAGCCTCCCCCATCCCTCTACCAGACTCCCATTGGCGAAGGCAGAGGGGTTTGGGGTGCTTCATCCTTATCTCCCAACTGGTCATCGCTCGTCAGCTTCCCCACATCCCATATGCTAATTGATACTACTAAGCTTATAAGCTTTGATAAATTGATTTTGTGGCGTACTGCTGTGAACCTCCAGCAACACCCACAACAAACCCAGCCACACAAACTATTGACGCTTCCACAAACTTACCAGATCTCTAGAATAGCAAACAGTATTGCCAATATTGCTAGGATGTATGGTACAGTCATAAAGATTGTGGCATTGCATATGAAGCCTTCTCTAGGTTTCTGCTCAACTTTTGGAATGCTTATCTTATGAAAAGCCCATAGGCCTTGAATACTGGAGAGAGCAATTAGATAGTTATTGTCATTAACTTCGAGAGGCTTTATATATAATAGATGCTTAAATAAACCATCTAGAGACTTTCTTTCCAATTCATTTAGATCTTTTGTTAAGATATATACATCAGCCTCTACACCATCTATTTTCACGGGTGTCAAAGCGAGTAGTAGTATACCCGTGTCAAGAGATTTTATGTCCATAACTTCTCCTCCATGCATATAGGCAAATCCTTTTAGCATGTGGTTGCAAACCTTTGCCAAGCCAAATGACCCACCTAAATATATACAATTATTTTCAGTAGCAATTGTGTAGAGGTATCCACCAAGTTTAACCAAGACGCTATTAGTGAGGTGGAGACCACCATCTAGATAGTCTATTAAGACCCCCCCTCTAAAAGGATTTGTATAAGCAATGACAACACCATCTTTCAGCATCCCAATCCTTGGCACAACACCATATCCAGTCTCAACATGTGCTATGTAAATAGATTCTACGGCTAGTGTATCAAGAGATCTCTTCTCAACCCTTATAAACGAATCCCCTGATTTGTTCACAATACCTGCAATATATATGCTGTTATTGTTGATAGCGAGATCCAGCGCCACGTCAAGTCCATTAGATAAGTTCTCGATAACTATTTTCTCTATTTCTAGACCAAGACTAAATACTGTCAAAGCCCATGAAAAAGTATTTCCATTCTTTGCAGATCCAACAACATATATTTTATCCCCATGCACAAGACAGTTATAGTATCCACCCACAAACCCCTTAACAGTCTTTACAATAGAATTGCTAGACAAATTAATAAAGATTGCAAAAGCTCTTGGAACTCCACTCGAGTTTTCAAAACCAAAGATATAGACACTATTGTTGTGCATACAAATAGCGTTTGGAGATCCGAGGATACCTAAGTCAGCTATACTGATGTAGTGAGTCGAGCCTGCAAATAGAAGGAGAGGTGCGAAAAGAAGGGCAACAAATTTTGTGAGAGGAGCATTACGCATCATTTGTTTAGTCACTCAACAGAAAAATCTAAAAACTGTGTAGTATATCTGCTTATGCTTTGGCAAGATAAGATAAATAATAAGTAGCTTTATGTAATAAATACTTAGGTAAGTGGTATGGAGATTACCTGTGATGACTATGTAAAGACACATCCATACAGGTTTTGTAGAGACTTTTGCTCTGAGAAGGCAGTTGATGCAGATTCCTATAGAATCTGTGTAGAGGAATGTGTTAAGAGTATTGAGGAGAGATGCTGATAGCTGTAAGCGCTAAAAGCATTTGATTTACAGTTTAAAGGTTTCTAAGCATCTATAACCTGTTTGATGCTGGTGTTAAAACCTTGATTTTTGTGGGTTGTTGCGGTTTTTGCATGTCTAGACAAAAATACTACTCGCTATTCGATGTTGTTGAGCTCCAGGATACCTTCTATGATCCTCCAGATCCAGATAAGTTGAGTAGATTAGTGAGTGAGGCGCCACCTGGTTTTGTGTTCGCTATGAAGGCTTGGCAGGCAATTACGCATCCACCTGATTCGCCAACGTGGAGAAGGGCTAGGGTTGTTCCAGATAAGAGCCTATCCAACAGATATGGATTTCTAAGACCAACTAAAGAGGTTTTCGATGCATGGGAAAAAATTGTTGAAGGTGCTAAAGCTTTAAATGCAAAAGTAGTTGTTATTCAGACCCCGCCAAGTTTTGGGCATACAGAGGAGAACTATAGGAACGCTTTAGAGTTCTTCGCATCAGCATCAACACAGAACTTCTTAATTGGTTGGGAGCCTAGAGGAACATGGCTACAGAACAGGGATAAGATAGCCGATATAGTCTCTAGATTTAAGAATGTCATTCATGTTGTTGATCCATTTAAAACCCTTCCAGTAGTTGATAAGGAGGTAACATATTTTAGATTACATGGTATTGGTGAGGGAGAGGTTAACTACAGATATAAGTACACAGAACAAGACCTCAAAAACCTTATTAGCATTGTTAGAAAAGCTTTGGAGAAAAGCGGGGAAGTGTTCGTATTATTTAACAATGTTTACATGGCTCAAGACGCACAAACATTCAAAGCATTAACCAAAGCAATACAGTAACAAATTTTCCCTGGCTGGAGCCTATGCAAATATTTCGAAGAGCAACTCTAGTAACTGGTTCAAAATAAGGGTAAGACATAACCGAGGCGATAAACTATGGATCTAAAAGATGCTATAATTAGAGCTGTTGTAGACGGTCTGCATAAAGCTGTAGTCTATCTCCCCAGAGATGTTAAGGAGGCTATTAAGAGGGTTTATGAAGAAGAGTCGTCGCCTGCGGCGAAGGCACATCTAGAGGCTATTCTTAGAAATATTGAACTTGCTGAGAAGCTTGACTCGCCGCTTTGCCAAGACACAGGAATAATAACCTTTTACGTTAGGATTGGAACTGGGTTTCCAGGTACTCAATACATTGAAGAGGCTTTGGTTGAGGCCGTTAGGAGAGCTACACTAGCTATTCCTCTGAGACCAAATAGTGTTGATCCTTTTACTGGTCGAAATAGTGGTGATAATACTGGTAGATATGTGCCAGTTATTTTCTGGGATGGTTTTAGACAAGATGATAACCTTGAAATTGTTATTGTTCCAAAAGGAGGAGGCTCTGAATATGTCTCAACATTTGCTATGGGGGTTCCAGGCAAGGGTATTGAGAATATAAAGGAGATTGTTCTAGATGCTGTTATTAGAGCCGGCGCAATGCCTTGTCCACCAACAATAATCGGCGTTGGCATTGGGGGCACAGCCGATCTTGCAATGCATTTAGCTAGAAAAGCTGCTACAATAAGAAGGGTTGGGTCTAGGCATCCAGATCCCCATGTCTCAGAGCTTGAGGAGGAGCTACTAAGGATGGTTAATAGCCTTGGTATAGGTGCTATGGGGATGGGTGGAACAACATCAACAGCTCTAGCTGTACACATAGAATATGCCTATAGGCACCCAGCTACATATCCAATAGCTATAGCCTTTCAGTGCTGGGCGGCTAGAAGAGCAATTGTAACTATAGAGCCTAGTGGGAAATACTATATCGAGCAGTAGGGTGATTAGATGTGACTGTATATAAGCTTAGGGCACCTCTGAAAGAAGAGGATATTAAAGAGCTAAGGGCAGGAGATACAGTTTATGTATCAGGCATTGTATACACAGCTAGAGATGCCGCTCATAGAAGATTTGTAGAGTATCTGAGAGAAGGGAAGGAACTACCATTTAATTTAAGTAACAGCGCCATATACCATTGTGGCCCAGTTGCAGTAAAGGAGGGGGATAAGTGGAGAATAGTTTCAGCAGGCCCAACAACAAGTATGAGGATGGAGCCATACGAACATATAGCTATAGAGAGACTGGGTGTTAAGATGATCATAGGCAAAGGTGGTATGGGAAAGAAGACTGCAGAGGCATGTAAAAAACATGGAGCTGTCTACACAGTATTCACAGGTGGGGCAGGCGTTTTAGCCGCGCAAGCAATAAAAAGAGTTGTAGAAGTTTATTGGTTGGATCTTGGAATGCCAGAGGCCATCTGGAAGCTAGATGTAGAAGATTTCGGGCCACTCACCGTAGCTATAGACTCAACAGGTAGGAACATCATAGACGAGGTTATAAAAATAGCCATTGAGAGAAAGAAGAGAATGCTAAGCCAAGAAAACGAAGATAAATGACCTGGTTAGAGACCGCATAACTTAGCTGATAAAGCATGGTTTTACAGCGCTGTTGTCAAATCCGTTACCTCTAAAATACAAAAAGCTCTTCTAACTCTCCTGAAAGCTTATTGTATAGACACGGCTATGCTATACAGGTGGCTGTGGAAACATGAGTATCGAGAAAAGCATTGAGAAGCTTTTAACGTGGTTTAAAAATGTTGAGAAGCCTGTTGTCGTAGCCTTTTCTGGAGGTGTTGACAGTAGTGTTGTGTTGGCTGTTGCCTGCAGGGCTATAGAATGTGAAAATGTGTTTGCAGTTACAGCCGTATCGCCCATAAGATTTGAGGAGGATTTGGAGTGGGCTAAGAAGGTGGCTCAGCAGCTTGGCGCAAAGCACATTATTCTAGAAACCGATGAGCTGTCCATTCCAGGTTTTGCTACTAACCCACCCAATAGATGTTATATATGCAAAAAGAATTTGGCCAGCAAATTAGTTGAACTAGCTAAGAAATTAAATGCCAAGACGATTGTTGATGGATCGAACATCTCAGATCTCAACAGTTATAGACCCGGCATACAGGCTTTTCGGGAAGCTGGAATTAGAAGCCCGTTGGCAGAGCTTGAAATTAGAAAAGATGTCGTGAGAGCCATTGCCAAGCATTTGGGGTTGCCAAACTGGAGCAAACCGTCAAACACATGTATAGCAACTAGGATCCCATATGGAGAGGCCATAACACTGGATAAGCTAAGGAGAATAGCACTTGCAGAAAAGATTGTTAGGGAAATCACAAGCGTTGAAGTCATTCGGGTTAGAGATCATGGCTACATAGCTAGGATAGAGGTCGACCCTAGGGAGAGAAGAAAGTTCTTCGACGAAGACATATTGGATAGAATTGTCGCAGAGCTCAAGAAGCTTGGATACAAATATGTGACTCTAGATCTTCAAGGCTACAGAAGTGGAAGTCTTGATGAGTTGATAACAAGGAGTGAATAGAGCAATGAATCAACTACCTATATAAACAATGATAATGCTCCATATATGAATGGCTCTTATGAAAGCATAAAATATTTTGTTGATGTATAATAGTTGTACATGCTTTGTAAACAGCATCGAGTAGGGTTAAGGTGACTAAACTAGCATGGACAGAAACGCTGTTTTGCTACTTCCTACAACAAACCATGACTTTCCACACCTCTAATAGCTATGAGCACTCTTCAAAAAGCTTTGTAAGCTCCAAAGCAAAAATTTGATGGTGATTTCCAAGTTTCCGAATCCAAAAAGCAATAGCATTGTCCAATATCTGCAAAGATTTTAAAATCTTAAATGCTAAATACAAAGTGATGTTGCTTTCTATGAAATCCTTAGCATAATCATTGCATATACTGCATGACAATTTTTTTGAATAATGAATACAAAAGGCATTTATACCCAAAGCCCTTATGATAAAAATAACAAGACATGAACCCATTTGGTGTTTTGGATATGCCATGTGTCGAAAGGCCATTGACTTTTCCTAGTGGAGGCTTTGATCTGTCTGCTTATATCCATATTGCCTCTGTGGGCACTAGTCACATGGTTTTGATGCTCCATGGCTTTACTGGTAATAAGATAGAAGTTAACAGGCTTTTTGTTGATATTGCAAGGGCTTTGTGTAGAAATGGGGTTTCTGTTTTCAGATTTGATTATAGAGGCCATGGAGAGTCTCCTCTTGATTTTGAGGAATTCAGGTTTGAATATGCATTGGAGGACTCTGAAAACGCATTGAAATATGTTAGAGAGATGTATAAACCTAGGAAACTGTTTCTAATAGGCCTCAGCATGGGAGGGCATATAGCAACAAGGCTTGCAGCATTTCATAGCAACGAGGTTTCGGGTGCAATACTCTTGTCACCGGCGCTAAATTTTGTTGAGCTTGGAAGAGGTTTGAAGAGCTTTGCACAAAAAGTTGGTGGATACTACATCTTAGGGCCAAACAGATTAAGTGAAGAAGGTGTTGAGAGTCTATTAAGATACAATGCGTTGGAGCTTGCCGATCGCATTAAAATACCCATTCTAATAATACATGCGAAAGAAGATCAGATAGTTCCATATACACAATCACAGCAACTCTTCGAAAAGCTTCTACACAAAGACAAAAAGCTTATACTCTTGGATAGTGGGGGCCACGTTTTCTCGACCTACGAATCAAAGACTAGGGTTATAGAAGAGATTGTGAATTGGATAAAGCAGAGAATATAACCAAGAAGTATATGGAAGTTCCTACAAGATCAATTGATTTTAGACCCTTATATAGGGCCTTGTTTCAGCATGAAGCTCTATACTTATATTTCAAGTGTCTAAGTCGAGTAGAGAAGAGGCTATTTTGATAAAAGTTTCCGGTCTTGAGAAAGTCTTTGAAGAGCCACAACAGTAGGTTGCTCTCATAAGAGATGTATATAGCTTAAGTATGTGACAGTCTAGAAGCTAGTATAATCAGAAATTTCTGAGTAGAGGATCTATTAAAGAGTTCAATCGTTAACTGGTTTGTTAAGTTGCTTGGTTTCTTCTATAACAGCATATAAATTTTGTTGAACTCAATAAATATAAACTTATAAACATGTTTAACAGAAATATTTAGTTAGTGAGGTATGATGAGTGTAAAAGACATTATGAAAACTGAAGTTATTACGGCAAACGCTGAAGCAAGTATAAGGGATGTAGCAAGGATTATGAGCGAGAAAAATATAGGTAGTATACTGATTGTAGATAACAGCAATAGGATTATTGGAATATTTACAGAAAGAGATCTTGTGAGGGTAGTGGCTCTAGGCATAGACCTAAATACGCCGATAAAGAATGTTATGACAACAAATGTCATTTCAGCATATCTGAGTGACAGTATTGCAACAATAGCGATAAAAATGCTTGAGAAAGGCATTCGACACATGCCAGTGGTAGATGAGCATAATAGGGTGGTGGGCGTAGTTAGCATAAGAGATGTATTAAGAGCTTACGCAGCAGGATGCGAATTTCCATAAGGAGAGCAATGAAATTAAATATATGCTATTTTTCTTGACAGCCCTATTAACCATAGATACTATACCAAGACTTTGAATAAGGTCTGGACATTCGATAGACGGACTCTTCATAGCACATTCGAAGTACATAGTCATTGTCTCAAGTGTATTAAGAGGTTTATCTATGGCTTGTATGCACTGAGATATAGCAAAATACTTACTCAAGCCAAGGGGTTTGGAGATGATGCATATATTATGAGGCACTGGGCTCGCTAATCAGAATGGGTTTCATGTACAAAGCTACCTTAGTGTGTTTTATAGCTTGCTTATAATCGCTTTGTCTATGGGACATAAATTAGATCTATTGGTAGGCTCTTATAGAGAATCTTTATTACTTATGTGACAAGGCATTCTATGGATATATTGCAGAATGGCTGAGAGCTTTGTCTCTAACGTCCCCCAGTACACATAGATTTAAGGGATATCGTGTAGCAGGTACGAATCTCACTTCGCTTGGTTTATTATATGCTGCGGCAGCTCTTGTAAGAGATTCGAACAGGATCTCTAATTATGAAATGCTAGTAAAATCAATCATAAATACATTGTCTTTGGAATGTGATATAGTTGGCATATCAATGCTGGCTTCGATTGCTGTTGGCGACTATGCTGATGAAGAACATGTTTTTCTCTTCTTGAGATGAGAGTCTTGGTCAATGAGGTACTCGATTCTAAGAGATCTAGCAGAAGAAGTGGTATTGGGGCTTTGCTGGCTGGTGTTAGACTACTATTCAACAACCCTATTGCGCGTGCTATTCTAAAGGCAGCTACAGTTGAGTCTTGCTGTACCTATGGGGATATATGTATAAGTGCCTCTGTGATATATCATGCCCTGTCTATGTATGCTGGCGAGAGTGTTTTATGTCCCGTTGTAACAAGGTTGATGGGAACAATAATCGATAGTATTATAGATGTTGGTATAAAGCTTCTTAGTGGAAGAGAGGAGGAGGTCATTGAAGCGCTTAAAGACCCTGCCATAAGACGTGGAGTTGCAACTGTGCTAAAGGGGCTGGGGCTATACGGTGTAACAGTTCCACAGAAGTTGCCAGCGCCATTCATGATAGTGTGGAACTTCACCAACATGTGCAACCTTAAATGCAAACACTGTTACCAGAGAGCTGACAAGCCACTGCCGAATGAGCTCAGCTTGAAGGAGAAGCTGATGGTTGTTGATCAGCTTGATAGAGCTGGTGTTGCAGCCATAGCTTTGAGTGGTGGAGAGCCAACTATACACCCACACTTCTATATAGTTCTACACGAAATAGCTTCGAGGGGTATGTACACAGCTGTTGCAACAAATGGGTGGGTCTTCGCAGACATGGAGAAAATTGAAAAGGCGAAGAAACTTGGACTAAGATATGTCGAGGTATCTGTCGACAGTGCAAATCCTGTGAAACACGATGAGTTTAGAGGTGTTAGAGGCTCGTGGGAGAGGGCGGTCAAGGCGCTTGAGAATGCTGTGAAGCTTGGGCTGAACCATGCGATGGCCGTCACAATAACTAAGATGAACATTGATGAGGTTGACGATATCCTTGATCTTGCTGAGAGCATTGGCGTTAAAAGAGTTGTTTTCTTCAATTTTGTGCCAACTGGAAGAGGAGAGGAGAACAGATACCTTGATCTAGATCCAATAGAAAGAGAGGAGTTTCTCAGAACAATATATAGGGAGATGGGTAGGAGGAAGCTGGAGATACTGAGCACAGCGCCACAATACGGGAGGGTAGCACTACAGCTAAGCAGAGGAAGGGACATAGCGCCAACACACTTCTATGTGGGTGGCGACCCAGTGGTAAAGGCAGTTGCAGAGTTTGTCGGTGGTTGTGGGGCTGGGAGGATATACGCAGGGCTCCAACCAGATGGAACACTCAAACCATGTGTATTCATGCCAATACCTGTAGGCAACTTGAGGGAAAGGCCATTCTGGGACATCTGGGAGAGCAACCCACTACTCAAAGCGTTGAGGGATAGAAATAGGCTCAAAGGGTTCTGCTCAAAATGTCCATACAGAAACATGTGTGGAGGGTGTAGAGCAAGGGCATACGCATATTTCGGAGATCCACTAGCGCCCGACCCAGGATGCATATACAACATGAGGTACTGGAAAGAGATAGCTAGAGAGCCTCAGGAAAGTAGACATCAATATCAGTTGTTGCAGGTGAGCCCAAAAACAATATTGCAAAACCCTCTATACATCACCACCAGCATCTAAACCCATATCCTATAAATAAATTTTTTAGGTACTTAATCATATTACCTACTGTGTGGATATTACTATGCAATCAGATTTTGTAGAGATCCTAACCATTTTATCTATCCTAGTACCTATTCTATCGGCTCTTGGCGGCATTACCTACTGGCTTGGCAAGAAATTTGCAGAAATAGACCACAGGTTTAAGGAAATAGACAATAGGTTCAAAGAGATAGACAGAAGATTCGAAGAAATTGAGAAGAGGTTCAGAGATATTGATGAGAAATTCAAAGAGATGGAGAAGAAGTTTGATGAGCTTAAAGGATACATAGACATGCGGATTACTAGACTTGGAGAAGCATTTAGATCCTATCAAGAGTTTTTCATTGAGTACCTAGCATCACAAGATCTGTTAAAGCCTCTTGAGGCATCTATGCTGAAAAACGAGGCTATGAGGATAATTAGGCTTGCTACCCCCAACCCAATATCAAAAGAGGAGTGGAGAAGGATAAAAGAGCTTCTAGAAAAAGACGAGCTAACACTTGAAGAGGCTCTCGAACTTAGAGAACTTGCTAGAAAGGTAACTGATGAATATGGTGAAAGACCAGAGGCCTGGAAGCTACATGCATACGCCTCTTTAATGGTCGGATATGCTTTGAGAAAGATGAGGAAAGAGGAAGAGAAGAGGAAACAGGAAGAGAAGAAAGGCGGGTAGAACCTGAAACTTATTGCACTGCTTGTTGTTGGCAACAATGCTGTTTTGAAAAAGGATGAACTGTATCAAAACTTTGCGAAGCTAAGCAATCAAAATTTCATTTGTAGAGAAGTGTTTAATCTCAATAAAAAATAAGGTGTTTTGGTGCAATATGAAATACAATTTACGATATTATTAGTAGGTTTGCTGAGTGTGGTGGTATTGTTAGCACTTCTCTTGTTTGTGGCACCCCCTCCTCTATTCTGACTCTGTTTGGCTCTTCGAATGTGTTTTTATCGTCTATGGAGGACCCCGCCACATACTTGTGTATAACTGTTGATGGCTCCAGGCCTTTTATGTGCAGATGTATCTGGGCTTCTTCCTCTGGATGCCTGTTAACAATGTAGAGATATAACTTGTTGTCTACCTTCACTGCTGAGGCGTCTATGTATGGAACTAGCATGTCGAGTTCTTCTGATCTATATGTAGGTGATGCCACATATGCTGTAACCACATCACCTTCTCTAGTCTCTGAATACAGTCTAAACACAAGGTATTGTGGTGTTAGAAGAATTCTATCGTCTTTCGTTAGCATCAGCGGCAACACATTTACTGTTTGTGCAAATGTTGCTATTGGGACTATCTTCGATAGCCTCTGAAGAGCGTTTAGCACAAGCGCTGTTAACACAGCGTCTCTAACGCTTGTTATCTGCTCTAGGTATGGGGGCTGCGCCTCCGGATACCAGACATTCCACTCGTCGAATGCTATCCTTATATCCCTCTTTATCTTGTATTTCCACTTGGTCTGCTGAATAACGTTGTATATGCTCTTCAGATTCTCCTCTATCTTTATAGGCCATGCAACAAGATCCTCGTATCTCTTTCCCTGCCTATCTGTGAAGATGTAAGTGTGTATGGATAGGTAATCTATGTATTCACCGGCTATTCTAATCATATCAACATTCCATTCAGGGTCATTGTCAACCCCCACAGCAACAAGCTTTGTTGTTGGATCTATTCTCCTCATATGATCAGCGAATTGTACTGTTCTCCACCCACACTCCTCAGCATCTCTACAGAACCCCACCTGCCACCTACCCCACAACTCGTTTCCAATACCCCACAACTTGACGTTGCAAGGCTCTGGATGACCATATCTCCTCCTGAGGTTAACGTAGTATGTATCCTTTGTAGAGTTGCAGTATTCGACCCATGCAGCAGCCTCCTCAGGAGTCCCATTACCGGCATTGACAACTATGTAGGGCTCTGCACCAACAAGCCTAGCCCACTCAATAAACTCGTCGGTTCCAAACTCGTTTGGCTCGACCTGTCCCCAAGCCAAGTCGAATCTCTTTGGCCTACCCTCCCTAGGCCCAACACCATCGAGCCAGTGGTATTGGGAAACAAAGTTTCCGCCAGGCCACCTAACAACAGTGGGCTTAATGGCCTTGACAGTCTCTAAAACATCGAGTCTAAAGCCCCTCAGATTCGGTATGCTAGACCTCTCACCAACCCATATACCGCCATAGATACACCTACCAAGATGCTCTATAAACTGACCATAGATCCTCTTATCAAGTTTCGATATAATCGAGGAGACATCTATATAGACATCTGCTTTAAACACGGGATTTACTCACCTAAGACATTACAAAAAGGAATAAATTTAAAACTGTATTGTTAAACCATATTCTTGAAATTTCTAAGACTCTTAATCCACACAGTCATTCTTGTCCTACCTCTATTGTTCCAAAGATGATATGGTATAGCCATAAACTTTGTTTCCTTAGCCACCCAACCCCTTGTGTAATCAGTGTATAGGGTGTTTTTCCAGTTTGAGGTATCTATTAGATAGCCTGTTCCCTTAACAACAACTATTCCCCCAAGCAAATCCTCTTTAAACTCTTCCTCGAACCTTGTATTCTCTGGATCTATGGCAAGGTTTCTCACATCAAAGCCATTATCTATTTCCTCAACAGCGTAGACAAGTGGTCCTCTCGCAATTGCTACTTTACTATAATCGCTTTCAATCCATGGATGAGGCTTTACAAGCCTGGGTTTCACAGGCAACGCTATTTTTACTGTGTCTCCCCAATTCCACACCTTCTTGAGCTCTGCATATTCTCCTATCTTAGGCTCGTATACAATGTTTTCAACACTAATTCTTGCTCCCTCAGCCCATCTAGGAATCCTTATCCTCAACGAGAACTCATCTGATTTCTCTGGGTATACCCTAATCTCGATATTTCCATCCCATGGATAATTCGTCTTCATCTCAACCCCAATTCTATTGCCATTCAAGGAAATCTCTGCTTTACTACCAATGAATAGGTTTATCCATATCTCTTGCCTCTGCTTTGAAATAGCATAGATCATCTCTGGAACATATGCTATCAGCCTAGCTATATTGGGCGGACAACATGCACATTCATACCATTGGCTCCTCTCATGTTTTGCATGATAATCTGCAAGCGGATTTACGTAGAAGTATCTTATACCATCAAGAGATATCCCAGCTAATGCAGCGTTATACAGTATAGTTTCTAAGACGTCCATATATTCTGCATCTCCTATGGCTAGAAACATTCTCCATGCCCACATAACACCTGCTACAGCTGCACATGTTTCGCTATAGGCTCTCTCATTTGGAAGCTCATAGTCTTCGCCAAACGACTCTCCCTCGTATCTTGATCCAAGCCCACCAGTTATATACATTTTCAAAAGCGTTTTTCTCCAAAGCCTCTTTAGAGCCTCTATAAGCCTCTCTTCCCCCGTCTCAAGATAGAGATCTGTTGCGCCTGCGAACAAGTATAGTGTTCTTACAGCATGGCTTCCAACAAAATCCTGCATATCCCTGATATTTTCATGGTCAACAAGATACTCATGGCTAAAGAATAGTAGTGGATATGGAACTTTGTGGAGATTAGCAATTCTTTTCCTACCCCTGAAATCGATGAAGAATTTAGCAGTTTCAAGATACTTCCTCTCCCCAGTTTCGCGATAAAGCTCTATCAAGGCAAGCTCTATTTCTGGATGGCCATCACCGGCCTCTAGCCTACCCCAGCCAAAGACATCAGAAATGAGATTAGCAAACCTTTTTGCAGCATCAAAAAGCTTCTGATCATTCAAAGCTCTTCTGGTTGCAATACCTGCTTGAATTAAGTGTCCTGCGCAATAGAGTTCGTGAGACCATGCTAAGTTAGACCACCTCTCAAGATTATTAAGCTGTATAAAGGTGTTGAGATATCCGTTGGGCATCTGAGCAGATACAACATCTTCTATAGCTTGTGTAACAAGATTGTAGAGCTCATTGTCATAGACGTGAACAAGTGCATATGCAGATGCCTCGATAACCTTATAGACATCTGAATCATTAAACCAGAACCTCCCAACATAGCCACCAACCCCCTTACCAGAAGCCCTTCTAAAATTCTCAAGCCTTCCAGTATCCTCAAGCATGCTAAACTGATGCTTCAAAACCACCTTAGCTAACAACTCAAGCTTTTGTCTCCAAAAGCCATCAGATACTTTAACCCTATTCAAAGGCACAGGACAAAGCTTTGCATAGGGGCTTTTACTAACATTAACAACGAATACTTCTTCCAAAAGATCCAACCCCATATTTTTAATCAAAATCAAAAGAGAAAAGTCTTTATAAATTTCATCCTTAGTTTAATTCTATCAGTTACACGATATCGATTTGAAAACAACGTGATGGCCGACTGCTTTGAGCTGATTTTTGAATGGTATGCTGATAATAGAAATATTTTAATAATGTTGGTAATGCAGATAGAACACTAGCATGCATAACTCGATAAAGTATAAATATCAATACAGGCGCTGTAACCCGCGTTAATTGAGAGGAATTGCCAACAATGCCAAATGAATATTGGCAACCAATAACCTTCAGTAGCCATGAAATGCATATTAAGGTCTGTAGATAGCTTGGCTATCTTGGCTATAGGTGTTTCCATAGTGTTAATGGCGAGATTTTCGACGGGTCTGGCCTTAATTGCCCCGCCCTAACCCTCTCCAAGGCCTTTGTAAGAGGCTCTGCATCAAGTGCCACTGTTGTGTATAGAGCTGCTAGAGCACTCCACCTCCCCCACACCCTTATATATTCCCTTTCAACATTCTTCTCATCCACTCTATAGACCTCGGAAACAATTCTCCTAAGCCACCTATCTATGGGGGGCTTCGAATAGTCTCTAAGCGAGAGCGCTAGTGCTAGTCTCGATGTGTATTCCCCCACACCCCTAATGCTTAGTAGCTCCTCCTCCAGCTCTCCAGACCCCACATCAAATCCGTTCAAATGCTGCTTCTCTGTAAACAGCTTCGCCAATGCAACAACAGTCTTCGCTCTATAGCCGAGACCAGCGCCCAAAAGCATGTCCATGCTATTCTCATTTATGTTTGAAGGGCTTGGAGGAACATATGTCTCGACATCCTCGACAACAACCCTCTTCCCAAAAACCCTTATGAAGTTGTAGAACATTTTCCACCCCTGCTTAAAACTAGCGTTTTGCTGGCAAACACCTATGACAGATGCTATCCATGGTGGGGAAGCCCTCATATGCATACCATACAACATTTCTAGAGATGGTGAGAGAAGAGTGTCTCTAGCCACTATACCGTAAAACTCTGTCAAGTCCTCCCCCAAACCAAGAACATGCTCAACCATTTTACCGAGCTCATCAACACCCTCCAACCTCCTATTCTTGGATACGTAGACCCTGGCCTCGATCTCGCTACCAAAATCAGCAAGAACAAGAATAGTGTCTTCCAATGGGACTAGAAACCTCTCGCCGCTGAACCAAAAAGAGAAGTTGTATACAGAGGCCGTCAAGAAGAAGCTGAAGTCTTTGGGCTTCTTAAAAACGAGTTTATCGAAATAGACAAGCTTTTCTACGGACATTTGTTGTACACCTAGGTTGTGTATTATATAAAGTCTGCTAATCTGTGTTCTATTTGCTGTATCTATCTCTCTTTTCTCCTTATAGACACCTCCAAACCAGCTATGATAACATCTCTATTAAATATAGTTATAGCTGTATAGATCAGAGCTATGCAAACAGCTATGCTGGTTGCTATGGACAATGCAACAAGAGTTCCATTTCCCGACAACAAAAATAGTGCGTAGGCGTAGGGTAGTAGAGCCACTGTTGAGCCAGCTAAAATTGCTGTGAATGCTGTTGGTGGAAGCCCTATGAATGCAGCCGCAAACCCTGCTCCGAGGAAGATAAACAGTATTATTGTCGATAAACCACCTGCTGTATTTTCATCAGATGTTATAGACCCTATTATAATGCCTATTGAGCCTGTCATTATGAGTCCCAAAACAATAGATGCCGGTATTAGAGCGTAAATAATGCTGCTAAAAATCGTTGATGCTATACTTGCATTCTGTAGCTGGATTGCCAACTGTGAGGAGGTTTGTAGAACAGGCACCAAGATCGAGATGAACATATTCAACAAGGTTAGAACCCCGTATACTATCGACGATATTGATGACCCAATGATCTTGGCCAATACAATGTCTCTTCTCTTAACCGGCTGGGCCAAAAGCATTTCAAAAGCCTTCTCAGTTTTCTCCATAGTCACTGTAGCTGTAGCTGATATAGCGTTTATCGCGAGGATTATGGAGATGAAAAATGGTAGTGTTGTTGCAACCGATGCAATTACATAGTATTCATATTCGCTAACAACGTTGTTGAATAGTATAACAGAGGTGTTTATGTGTATCGACTTCGACGAGTCTAAACCGATGTTGTGTTCCATACCTATGGCTATGGGCAAGAGCCTTTCAAGTGCTTGTGAAAAAGATAGGAGCCTGTCTCGCATCGAATTTCCGCTGGACATGGAAAAAGACGAGAGTTTTACAAAACCCTTTAAGCTAATGCCCCTCTGTGGGGAGGTGACATTCTCTGTGAACCCCCTCGATATAGCCACTCCTATGCTACACCTAGAGATGGCTTCTTGAAGAGATGAACATGTGTATACCTTTCCATTGAACGACTTGTTGAGCAGGTTTGCCAAGGTTGTGATGACGCTGCTGTTCTCTTCAAAGACTACGCATATACCCGCCTCGCTAGCCTCAGCCCCAATCTTGATTGTCTCGCCAATCAAATTCCCAAGAATGCTATAGAAAACAGCTAGAATTATGAGGGTGGCTATGTAGCCAGGGCTCTTGAGAAAAACTCGGAGTTCTCTCTTCACAAGTTGTGAAAGGGCCATCTTGCTACACTGTAGCCCGGTTTTTCATCTTTATGAATACCTCCTCTAGGTTTGCGGCATTAGCAAGTTTCTTCAGCTGTTCTGGTGTTCCCTCGGCTATGAGCTTGCCCTTGTATAGCATGCCGACTCTGTGGCTGAGGTACTCTACCTCGAGCATGTTGTGGCTGCTCAGGAGAACTGTTATGCCAAACTCTCTATTGTATTTTTTGATCATGTCCCTGACATATATGCTTCTCTCAACGTCTAGTCCGGTTGTTGGCTCGTCTAGTATTAGGAGTTTTGGTTTGGAGGCTAGAACAGTTGCGACGGCGAGTATTCTCTTCATACCCTTGCTATAGGTTCTAACAGGTTTCTTCAAAGCGTTTCCGAGATCGCATATCCTGGCGGCCTCCTCAACAGTCTCCTCAAGCCTTGCACCAGTAAACCTCAGAGAAAGCATAAACCTTATGAAGTCGTAGCCAGTCAGATCCCTGTATGCACCGGCCTCCTCAGGCAGGTAGTTGATCATAGACCTAACACGAAGAGGCTCCCTAACAACGTCAACACCATAGACATAGACACTACCTCTAGTAGGCTTAATCAAAGTAGCTATAATTCTGAGGGTAGTTGTCTTGCCACTCCCATTGGGCCCAACCAAAGCATATATCTCTCCATCGCTAACAGTAAAAGAAAGGCCATCAACACCGACAGACCCCCTACCATAGACCTTAACAAGATCCCTAACAAC
>JAVYNU010000011.1 GCA_038735125.1 Ignisphaera sp. | reverse complement strand
AATGGGAGTCTGGTAGAGGGATGGGGGAGGCTGACTGATGAAGCCAGGCTCCTGCAGGCGGGGGGCAGAGAGACACATGAGGGATGAAGACCCACATAAAGGTCAGACCTCTAGACACCCGATACTATATTTGCTAGAGGTCTAGAAGTATTGGCTTCTACCTACATACGTACGGTTTAAGGGCGGATGGGCACAGCTTTGCTTATATCGATAATTTTGCTAGCAACATTAGGTGTTAGAAAGTCCTTAATCTTAGCTAACTATATATTCGGGGTAGGCTTTGTAGAAGAATCGGTCTTTAGAGGCTTAGTCTTCATATTTTTGGGACACGAGATCCAGCCGTAATTTCTTCAATATTATTTGGCTCTGCCGCTTCTTCAACATAGTTTACTTTACTACCCCCATACCATGTAATAACAGCTACACTATGAGGTTTTCGTGATGGTCTCGATAAGTGTTCTATTAAGAATACACTGTATGGCTCTCTATCATGATCCACGGGTTTGCAATTTTCCTGTCCGATTTCATAGAATTCCCACAAATTGAACCATGGTTTCTAATAACATAAACTATGGTATCTTTATAGCACTTTGACGTGGTTTGAAAGGGTATTATCGAAGTGTATACAAAAATATGACTAAAAATACTGTGGTGCCGTCATTAGCATTATACTTAATACTTAAACTACACAATACAGCGAGATCATAATATGGCGGGCCCGGGGGGATTCGAACCCCCGACCACCGGCTCCGAAGGCCGGCGCTCTATTCCTGGCTGAGCTACGGGCCCTTTGTGTTTGCTTTGTGGTTAAAACTCTTATTAGATTTGCGGGATTTGCAAATTATAGTACGTAGATGTATTTTTATATTTGAATCATATTTTTCCCACTTAGAGTAAATTAAATTGGTGCCAGTTACATTAGCAAAATAGCTTTAGTGGATCCTGCTACTATATGTAGCATCTTATGCCTTTATAGCATTTGTTTTGCTCTATATCTAAACTATGGTATACTTGGAGAATATAATTTATTGATAATAGATGCAGGTTTTCAAGTGGTTTAACAGCTGGTCTAATACTCCAATCGTGTGGTGATGATTTGCAGTTCGTGGCTTAATTTGTCGTGACATCTTCTCTTGTTTGTATAGGAATTGCTTCATATGGCATGTTCGATCCTAAATTGAGAAAGGCTTGAACCTACATTATAGAGTTTCTTATGTAAACTTTTACATAAAGCTTTTTTAACTTTTCCTTTCTTCAAATTTCTGTGAAGCAAATGAGCTTTCCTTTGAAAATCTCGAATTTCAGTATAATCTATGCTGATGGTTCTAGAGAGAGGTGCTCTCTAGTTGAATCTAATGCTGGTAGAGAGTTGTTTAGATGCGAAAGCGCTGCCACAGAAATAGTTTTTGAGGATGGTTTGGTTGGTGTTGAAGTCGAATCGTCAAAGCCTTTGAATAGCTTTATATTTGCAGAAATTGATTTGGAGATTAGATTTTGCGACAGGGTTTTGGCTCTAACCCTTCACCCAGATGCTACTTCGATATACCCGCAAGCCTTTGCTTATTACAATCTGCTAGCTGTTGACAAAAACCCTACTGCTTCAAGGCCCAGTGAAGCACCTCAGTATCCCCCAGAATTCAGCGATGTAACGCATATAGACTTTGCTAAGAGATTCCCGTGTTGGACATACCCCGTGATAGTTGATGCAAATAGTATACCCAGTTATACAGTCTTTGCTTTGGGGAGCATAGGAAGAGATTTTGTAGCGGTTTTACTTCTTAGCAATGGTGATGTGACAGCCTATATGGGGAGGGGCTTAAAGATCTCTCTATTCCTAGGAAAAGAAAGATTCTATGTTAGGAAATCCTGGATTATGTCGATAGGTATTTCGAGCAATCCCTATGAAACCATTAGAAAAAGTGTTGAGCATGCATCTAGGAAAGCAGTTCTAAAAATTAGAGAAATGAAGAGGAAACCATTATTTATAGATAAGCTTGGATGGTGTTCGTGGAATGCCCTTTTAACAGATGATCTATCCCACGACAATGTCATTAAAATTATTAGGGGATTGATTGATAGGGGTGTCCCGGTCAAGTGGGCCATCATAGATGATGGCTGGCAAAAAGAGGTTAGAAAGGGTAGGGAGTGGTTTATGAGGGTTTTAGCTGATTTGAATGCGAATGAGAGGTTTCCAAAAGGATTGAAAGCTGTTGTCGATGAATTGAAGAGACTGGGCATTGAATATACTGGTCTTTGGCATACTATAAACATTCACTGGGGTGGGTTTGAGAAACAGGTTTCTGAGAAGATTGGAGCTGAAGGATTCAAGCTTCCCATTACAGATAGCTTTGTCCCTTCACCACAAATAGAAAAGGCTTTGAAGCTCTATATAGAGTTCCTCAAGTGGGTTAAGGGAAATGGCTTTGACTTTGTTAAGGTAGACAACCAGTGGTCTATACATGCACTTTACTGGGGTGAGGAAACTGTTGGCGAATCAGCTAAAAATATTCAGATAGCTCTACAGGTTGCAGCTAAAATCAATGGACTAGACATATTGAATTGCATGTCTATGGCACCTGAAGACTATAGCAACTACTTCCTGAGCAATGCTATGAGGGTTTCAATAGACTATATACCGTTTTGGAAAGCAGATGCAAAGCTACATACAATGTTTAGTGTCTACAACTCATTGCTGTTTAGCCACATAGCATATCCAGACTACGATATGTGGATAAGCTATGACCCTTATGCAACTATACATGCAGTTTCAAGGGTATTTAGTGGTGGCCCCATATATATAACTGATAGACATCCAGAGAAAACAAACATTGATTTGCTGAAGAAAATTGTGCTACCAAGTGGGGAAACAGTCAAGGTTGACGAACCTGGTCTACCAACAAAAGACATCTTGTTTAGAGATCCATACAATGAAAATGTATTGCTAAAGATCGCTTCAAGAATTAGAGACTCGTACGCATTAGCGGTAATGAATGTGAATAGAGATGGGGTTGAGATCGAGGAGAGGGTGAACCTCGATGTTTTGCCATATAGCATAGCAGATGAGAGGTATGCATACTATATGGTGTTTAGTGGTAAAAAGGGTGTCATAGATAAAAATGAAAGGGTTGATATAAAACTAAAAGAACTTGAAGCTGAAGTAATAATATTTACACCTATAGAAAATGAAAAAGCTGTTATAGGACTAAAAGAATATGTGTTGCCACCATACCCAATAACAGTATATAGGCTAGGCAATAAAGTATTTGTTACGACCAAGGCTTCTGGAACCCTTGTATACTATACAAATGGCGTATTTAAAGAGGTAATTATTGGAGAAGGACATACCGTAGAGGTGTAATCATATTAATACAATAGATTTACATCAGCAAACTTCACAGTAATTCATATAATATTTTTGTTTGATGAGTATAGCTAGGATTATCGATTGCATTTTTAATAGCAATGATGACCTCTACAAACTTTTTATTTTCAGCCCATAAATTATATGTTATTATAGAGTTCTAGAGGTAAGGTTTATGGGTGTTGGTTATAGAGATGAATTTTTCACTATAAATGATAAAAAGATGTTTCTATTTTGCGGTGAAATGCACTATTTTAGAATTCCAAAGAGTATGTGGTTTGATAGAATTTTAAAGGCTAAGAGAGCTGGGCTCAACTGCGTTGCAAGTTACATTGCCTGGAATTGGCATGAACCCGTAGAAAATCTTGCTATATTTGGCGACTCTATCCCACCATCTCCATACGAGTCAAAAGCCTTTAGCAGAGATTTGGAGAGCTATATGAAAATCGTTAAGGATCTTGGGCTCTATTTCATAGCTAGACCGGGCCCGTACATATGCTCTGAATGGGATAGTGGGGGACATCCAAACTGGCTCTATAACAAAGTAGCTGTTCTAAGGTCTCTGGATGAGAACTACATTAAATATTCTGAAAAGTGGTATTCAACTATATTGCCTATTATAGCAAAATATACTGTTTCAAATAATGGTCCTGTAGCTGTTTTACAAATTGAAAATGAGTATTTCTGGGGGGATGTAAAGTATCTTATGAAGCTCTATGAAATTGCTAGAAAATATGTCAATGACATTCCGATAATAACTAACGAAGATTGGCATGTTGAGGGAACCCCAATAATAAATACAATCGATAGTTATCCATCCCCATGGGATGTAAAAGGCTTTGACGATAAGGTTAGAGGTTATGTGAAGACCCAGCTGGGTATGCCAAAGATGTTCATGGAGCTAGAGGGAGGTTGGTTTTCAACTTTTGGTGCATCTCTACCAACTAATAGAGGGAGTTTTCCAGCCGAATGGACCGAGGTATTAATGAAAACTGCTATTGGTATGGGGATAAATGGTATAAGCATATATATGTTCCATGGAGGGACAAATCCAGGGTACTACGCAGGAAAGTATATAACAACTACATATGATTATGAGGCTGCGATCAGGGAATGGGGAGAGCTTTCGAAGAGATACTACACAATTAAAAGAGTTGCTTTATTTACAAAAACCTTTAATGATTTCATAGCAGAGACGAAACCTGTTGAAGACGGCGTCAAAACAACTGTGACAGGGCTAGATGTATTCACAAGAATTGGAGGTGATAACTCGGCATTAATTGTTTTGAGAAATCTTGGGTCATCTCCTCAGCAAACAAAAATAGTTTTCAGGGATTCAACATATCCGCTGCAAGGTCTTGTAAGAGTTCCTGAAAGAAATGCAAAGATTGTTTTAGCTAATTATCGTATTCCTGGAACTCCATTTAAACTACTCTTCACATCCTCCGAGCCCCTACTCATAGATGCTTTTGATAAGAAAACTGTTTTGATTGTTTATGGAGATCCTTTAGAGCGTGGAGAAATTGATATTGAGTCCAATCAGCAAATGGACATTGTATTTACAAGAGATGTGTATGTATCTCAGCAAGGTAGCAGAACTATTATTAGTTATGTACATGGAGAAAGCGATAAAATAGCTGTTTTAAGATCTGGTGAATATGAGTTATACATACTGGCTGTCTCTAGGAGCAGAGCTGATAGGACGTGGTATATAGACGACTTCAAACCTCCTATAACCATAGTCTCAAATATCTACTTTGTTGGTATTGCAAAGAGAGATGGAGATAGGGTTTCAATAGAGCTTGAACTCGATGATTATAGCTGTGGACCTATAACAATACTGTCTCCAAAACCCATAACAAAGATTCTGCTTGGAGGGAGAGAAGTTGGCGTTGAAAATCTCTATGGAATTCTATACATATCTAAAATAGATTTGTGTAAAGAACAAGAAAAAATTGTCTTGAATATTGGAGAGGAGTTGAGGATTGCAGAGGAGGGGGAACAAAAAGGTTTTATGACTATAGAGCCTAGAAAACCTTTAGAGAGTTTAGGTATGCTTTTCAATGGATATGTTACTTACAGCATAGAATTCAATTTAAGTAAAGAGGATATGGATAATTTAAGGAATAAGATGATTTACATGAGCTACTTCAACGACTATGCTACTGCAATATTAAATGGTGTTCCCCTCTCATCAGGTTATCATAGCATAGAGGCTGACGCATCAAAAGCTTTGAGAGAAGGCCTTAACAGGTTACATATAGTTTTAGAGTCTACTGGACATACAAATGATGGCCTTATATATATTCCTAATGGTGTCGTTGGAGGGATATATCTAGGTAAGGTAGATGAAATATCTTTAGATAAATGGCTTTACATCGAATATAGATTCCCGTATGGAAAAGACTTTAGCAAACCCATGTTCCTGCATAATCCAATTGATATTGAGAAAATATTGCATGATTATAGCAAGGGGGCTGTAAAAACTATCGAAGTTGAAAACATATCAAGTGGTAGGGGATTATATGTAAAGAAAATCGTTATCAATAAAAAAATTGGGAGATATATACTAGACCTGGGAAGAGCTACTGACAATTATTATCCAAGAACGCTTCTGTTCATAAACAAAAAGTTTATCACCATATACACAGGTCCTACAGATATAACGGATCACTTAATTGATGGAGAAAACGAAATTGCGATAGCAGTTGAAGGGATATCAACAACACTATATCCGGTAATCAAAGTTTATCAAAAGCTTGTTGAAGGAGTTTGGAAAGTTAAATATGGAACAAAAGGATTAGATGAGAAATGGTTTACTGAAAACTATAATGATTCTAGCTGGGAAAAAACAAAATTGCCTATAATAATCAGGAACAGAGAAGGCAATATAGTATGGATTAGAGGCAAGTTATTTATAGAGTACAAAGATAATATACCGCCACTAAAACTAGTGCTAAAAGGAAGTGGAATAAGGGCTTTAATATACTTCAATGATCAATTCCTAGGCAGATATGTAGATGAGGGACCGCAAACCGAATTCTATATCCCAGAGACCATTGTGCGAAAAGGTAAAAATATGATAGCGATAATGCTTCACATTATAAGCAACGAAGCATCTATAAACATTATTGACTTGAAGCCATATTATATGCATCTAAAAGCAGAACTAACATTAATGTGAGTATCATCTTCCAAAGTTTCAATCATCGTTATTTTCACGATAAGGAAAATAACGATGATTGAATTTCCCTATGCATCTTACTTTAAGATACAAAAGAATACAATGGAATCCACAGACTTCTGTTCAACATCTTAACAGCGTTGTACATTTTGTCTATAGTGATACTAATTTGTAAGCCAAAATATCACTAATTTGACTTATTCACAAAAACTATCTTCCTTTTCTTAGCTCTTCTACTAGTTTTTTGCATATTTCTACTGCTATAAATGCATTTTCTCCATAGGCATCGGCTCCGATCTCTTTTGCAAATTTTTCGGTTATTGGCGCGCCACCAACAATAATCTTAACCTTATCTCTTAAACCTTCTTTCTTTAATGCATCTATAACATCTTTCATATGGGTCATTGTTGATGTTAACAGAGCACTCATACCGACTATATCTGGGTTATACTGCTTCACAGCTTCAACAAATTTCTCTGGCGGAGCATCAATACCAATGTCAATAACTTCAAAACCGTTTGCCTCTAGAAATGTTTTCACAAGGTTTTTCCCAATGTCATGTATATCTCCATAGACAGTGCCAATAACAACCCTTCCGATAGGTTTGACCTCTCTCCTCATCTCTATTATCTTTGGCTTCAATATGTTCATAACCTCATTAAATATCTCTGCAGATACAATTAAGTCAGCTACAAAATACTCTCCCTTCTCATACCTTTCTCCAACAATTTTCATACCATCTGCAAGAGCATTAATAATATTTTTAACATCAATACCCTTCTCCAAAGCTATTTTAACATAATTTAGAGTTGAATCCATATCTAGATTACCTAGAGACTCTTTAATTTTATCTAAGATTTCCTGACTCATGTCATCACCTTTCCAAAAGACTCCATAATATAATAAATAGAAGACATATAAAAGGTTTTTATAAAGATTTTATACATTGCTATAACGATTTTATTGATATTACATAAATTGAAATATCCAACCTCTGGGCTCGAAAATCTCTAAAGCTCTCAAATTCATTAATTTCCTATACAACCAAAAGCTTGTACGTTTTTGCTTCTCCTTATTAGTATATGAATAAAGCATAGAGAAATTCGCAATCCAAAAACCAAATGTCTACGTAACGACTTTTGTTATAAGTAGTGTAAAGGGTTATGTTGAGGAGCTTTGGGTTCTAACAGTGAAAAGAAGGGATATGTATAAGAGATATGCATGTAGGGTTTGCCTCTAAAATACATCAATATCCTTTATAGAATAGTTGTTGATGTAAAAGATGAAATGAGCATAGGATGTCTTGTATCATTATGCATGTAATGGGATGTACCTCCTATTAACACTCTTAACCTTGGAGATACTACTATAGAATTTTGCCAGATCTGCTGAGTTTCCTTGAACAATTATCGTGTATATGCATCTATTATTTATGTGGTAATGACTATAATTTACAACTACCTCTTTATTTAATGATAATATCCTCTCAATTTCTATGTTCTCGGGCTCTTCAACTACTATGAGCCCACAACAGTTGTGATTTACTACAAAGTGGTTGAGATCTCTCACATAGTTTTTCAAAGCCTCTTCAACAAAGTCGGACCTGTTGATGTTGAGACTCTTCGCTATCTCGTCTATTTTTGAGTATAGCGTTGCCTCTATAGATACCCCAAACCTTTTCTTAGGCATGTTTTTTCGCCGAGAGAACCCTTGCTATTAGATATATAGAAAGAGTTATAAATCCTATGCCACCCGCTGGCGCAATGTTGAGTTTTGTTGATAGCAGTAGCCCAAGAAACGATGATGCAACTGCCGATACTACACTTGTGTGGAGGGCTTCTCTGGAACTTGAAGAGACTGTTGATGCTATTATTGCTGGTAGTGTTAGAAGAACATGCTCTAGTACGAAACCAACAATCTTTAGGAGGGCAACTGATGAGATCCCCAATAGTGTGTATATCGCTGTGTCGTATAGCCAGATATTCCTGGCAGAGAGCTTTGTATGGTCTAGATCCACACCCATATAAACGCCAAACATATACAGGTATACTGTGGCTAGAGCAGATGCCACAGCTATTATAGTTAGCTGGAGGGCTTCTTGGGATGTTACAAGCAGGGGATCCCCAAGAATAAATGCCCATAGATTGTATTGAACACTATAGAATGTTAAAACATAGTATGTTGCCACAACACTTCCAGAAGCAGTTAGAGAAACCATAACCGATGTTGCAACATCTGGGTCTACACCAGCTCTAATAAGATGGCCCACAACATTTATTAGAATAATCGATATTATTAAAGCCCATAGAAACTCGTTCAAGAGGTTAGTTGTTTTGTATACCACTATGCCTAGGACAACAGAAAATAGAGCCATGTGAGGAGCCTCCGTCGCTAGAAAAAATAGTCTTCTGGCAGCTATAACAGGGCTTATAAAACCGTAGAGAAGAGATGAAAAAGCAAATACCATAAACCATGTCAGCGGCATGTAGATAGCTGTGTAGATTGCAGCTCCAAGCGCTAGAATAGTGAGAATTATAGCAAAGGCTTTCATGGCATCACACCACCCTCTTCTTAACAGCGAAAACAACTAGTGCTATGACGAGGATAGAGATTGCAATAATAGTGGTTATTGTATACAAATTTGTATGAGCTTCGGCAACAGATGTTTTTGTATTTGTAATTAGATTAGCGTTGTTTATGATTTGCGAAACCTTCTCCAGATAATCTAGGGTTCCATTGTATACCAGAGGATTTGGGAGCTCTACAAAGGGTTTTCCATATGTTCTAGCCATCTCCTCTAGTTTGCTAGAAGCTGTAGATCCTTGTGTTACAAGTACAACAACATTTTTGCTTGTCTTAATAATGTTCTCAACATTTTGATAATCTTGGGGCGTCACAGGAGTCTCCTCATCTCTTAGCAAAATGTATGAGATATTCAGATCAAGCCATGCAGCAACGTATTGAATAGGTGGTGTGTCTATGACTGCTATATAGCCTGGTAACCTTCTTGTATTGTTGGTCAACTGTGTTAATTCTGCTAATAGCGTCTTTGCATTCTCTCTATAAACATTTGAACATTCCGGTCTTAAAGTCTCTAAAACATTTTCAACATATCTTATAAAAACTTCATAGTTCTTAGGATAGAATATCACGGCATGGTAGTTTATCTGACCAGTTTGAGGATGCTTCAAGAAGATTATACCAGGTATTTTAGTTATCTCAACAAGCGCTGCATTGAGTTCACCACTAGCAACAAGTTTCTCTATCTGCAATTCAAATGGTGCATGAGCTGTTGATATTACTAGACTTGCCACCTTAAGTGTGTCTATATCAGATGGTGTAAGCTGATATTCATGCGGATCTATACCCGGCTTCACAAGAAGTAGAACAGAGTCTCCTTGGCAAACAAGCTTTTTAACATCGTTGTATAGAAATGGAAAGGTAACAACAACTACAAGTCCATTTCCGTTACTAGCTGTTGTATAGGGCGCTATAAGCATAGACAACAGTAGTATGATTATGGCAACTTGTTTCAGCACTTCCATAGCCCTCACCAATGTTTGTTGTGCACAAAACTATATAAGCTTTTCTAGATTCTGTGCACAACAGTGTTGCATATGCTAAAGACAGTAAACCTAGACATTGGTTTTGACAAGCCACTAGTTAGAAATATTAACATCTATATCGAGAAGCCCTCTCTAGTACAGGTGATGGGGCCTAATGGTGCCGGCAAAACAACTTTTCTAAAAACCTTAGCAGGCTTGATAAAGCCATTGAATGGAAGGATTTATATCGATGACGTTGACGTGACTGGAAGTAGCGAGAAGGCCGGCAGGTTCATATCATTCTCTCCTCAGATAGTTACAACAAAACAAGGCGAGGCATTTCCAATTAGTGTGTGGGAATTTGTTGAATTTGGTGCTGATTTGTGCTATAGAAAGAGAGGAGTGGGCATAAGCAAAATGGAGTTAAGAAAAGTTGTTAGAGATGCTCTACAGTCTGTTGGTATTGGACAGGAGCTTTGGGGGAGGAGTATATGGAGGTTGTCTGGAGGACAGAGACAGAGGATTTTCATAGCTAGAGCCATTGCTTGTAACACACCTATTATCTTACTAGATGAGCCCCTCTCATCAATTGATCCTGAGGGAAAAGCCGAGATAGCAAATCTCATCGGGTCTCTAAGCAAATCAAAAATAGTTATTGCAACATGCCATGATCCTGAGATGCTTCTGAGGTACACAGACCTTGTACTGCTTATTGGAAAGGGGAAATACGTTGCAGACAAGCCAGAAAATGTTCTAGTAGGCAACGTTCTTAGAGAATTCTATGGAGAATCGATAGTGGAATTCGCTAACCACATACATGTATGCGATTATCATGTCTGATGATCGAACAAACCATGATAAATCATAGCATGTTTCTGGTTGGCGCCTAGAGTCACATCATATCTGGCATTTTTGCCTTATCTTCTGTGCATAGTCTAGAGATCTTTCTATCAATTCTTTGTAGTTGCCTAAATAGGTTCTATAATTCAATGCTTCTCTGATCTCCTCCTTTGATAGATACTTTGCAATTCTCTCATCTTTTAGCAAGACTGTATAGAAATCCTCCGATCCAATTCTAGATGCAAGCTCGGACAACAGCTTATGTGCTTCATGTCTCGGCATACCCTTCTCAACGAGCTTAACCATGACAGCCTCCGCCATTATGGCCCCCTTGGTAAGCTCAATGTTTCTCTTCATAGCCTCCTCATCTATGTGTATAACGCTTAGCAGTTTGTCCATGTCTACGAGCATCTGGTCTACCACTAGAAAGATATGTGGTATTAGAATTCTCTCACTGCTACTATTTGTCAAATCTCTTTCATGCATAAGCGGAATGTTCTCTAGAGCTGCTAGTGCAAGTGTTCTTGCAATTTTTGCTAAACCGGATATCCTCTCTGCTGTAACAGGGTTTCTCTTCTGAGGCATTGTGCTGCTACCAACTCTTTTAACAGCCTCGTAGACCTCCCCTATCTCTGTTCTAGAGAGCTCTCTAACCTCTAGAGCAAATCTGTCAAGCTGGCTAGCAAGTATGGCTAGGCTTAAAACAAGCTCTGCAAAGCCATCTCTTGGTGCAACCTGAGTTGATATGGCATGCGGCTCTAGCCCAAGCTCTTTAGATGCCACCGATTCTACTATCAATCCCCTCCCTCTCCACGCCGCCATGGTTCCAACAGCGCCAGAGATCTTGCTTCTAACAACCCTCTTCTCCGCTTCGCATAGCCTCTCCAACCCCCTGGAAAACTCATATACATAGTTAGCGAATTTGAATCCAAGTGTAATCGGTATAGCGTGTTGCCCATGTGTTCTACCAGCCATTATAGTGTCTATATACCTCTTACTCAACTCTGAAAGTCTATCAATAATCTTTTCAAGCCTGTTCTTAATGACTCTAAGAGCATCCCTTATGATTAGCGCCCACGCTGTGTCAACAACATCGTAGCTTGTTGCACCTAGATGAACATACTTTCCACACCCTCCACACCTCTCACCAAGAATATATGCTAGCGCAGCTATGTCATGGCCCAGCACAGTCTCTCTCTCATATATCTCCTCTGGCTTCAAGCTCTGTGCACAAATCTTAATGCTGTCTGCGCAACCTCTTGGCGCTAGCCCAGCCTCTTCCAAACCCCTCATAATGGCTAGCTCAACATCTATATATCTTCTAACAATAGAGTTCTGCCTAAAGATATTCTTCATCTCAGCCGATCCATACCTCCAATCAAAAACACATACACTATCCATTTCAGAGACCCTATGTCACGACATCTTCTAGGCACTTGTTTTCAATGCATTCTCTAATCTCCATAGCGATTCTCCTCCCCATACTCACTGGTTTACCAAAGTAGAGCTTGCTATATTGTCCACCTATACCCATGTGAACGTTGGTTCCACCACCAATTCTAAAAGCAACATCAAATACAACTACATCCATATCGGATGTGACAAAGAGCTGAAGTGTGAAGGGTCCAATTACACCTGGTGGTTCAGCTTTCTTGCATGCCTCGACAAATCTATCGCCTATATCAAAGAGTTTTTCAAGCATGCTTTCTCTTATGGTGGCCATTTCATGGCCTATCTCAATCATTTCAATGTCTATGTATTCACTTAGCTCTGTTTGAATATTTGCAGGAAGTCTTAGAAACCCATCTAGATTTGTTTGAATTCTTCTATCAATAGATATTATCTCAACATCCTTTCTAGCCACGCTAACAAAGTAGTTTACATTGAAGTGTGCTCCGATAACAAGCTCTTCTATAGATGCCTTAGGCAAATCATCTTCTCTTACGACACCATCTGAAACAAGCTTTCTAAACTTTTTCCAAAAATCGTCCCTGTCGATAGCAACGAAAAAACCTCTCTCAACCCTCTTTCTAGCGTGGGGCATCTTAACCATGACAGGTCTATCAATTTCATCTGGATTTGAAAAAGTCTTTGGTCTTCTAATACCAGCATCATCCAAAATTCTATAGTATGTCTTTTCCCCAACCCTCTCCTCATACCTTAGAAGATACCTATTGCCAAATATAGGTACAGCAAAGTTTTTCTCTATATTATCATAGCCTACATAGACAGAGAAACTCCTATTGGGAACAAATATTGTGCTGTGCATTCTTAGAAACTCCACGTTCTCTTGTTTAACAACATCGGAAAACTTATCAAGAATCATTGGAATATCAACAACTCTCTTGAATCTTAAATATGGCTTCTCCCTACCTCCTTGACACACAGCTATAGTCTTGAAACCCTCATCCTTAGCACCATCAAATACATCAAGAGCAGAATGACTGGCTATTGTTGCAATGCTCAATTCGCTTAGTTTGTAACCATTTAAAATCTCTCTAATGTTTGATTTCCCACTCATAATCTGATCCAAAAACATATGATTTTAATCAAATATATGCTTTATGTTTAAATAACCATGTATAACACATCTTTTTAAATGGAACGAGGAAAGACATGTAAATAACAATGCATAACTAGACCTGTTCTGCAAAACTATGTTAGAAACCCTTTATTGCAATATCTATGAATTTAACCAATTCCGTAAATACGTACCCACTACTAATGAAGACACAATCTTGTTTCCATTATGAATGAATTATTTACAGATGCTTGCTACCTCCATCTTAACTCTGAATATTTATATGGGATACTGCTTAGTGAATTGCCAAATGATATCTTTTCTATTTATTAAGTAGCGGAACCCTATCTGCATAATCATTAGCCTCGTCAGATGATGGATTATTAATATATTAGCAACTTATTAAAAGATGAAGAAGTAGTATTATGTAGAAATTCCCTTACGAATTAACATAGATTATATTATTGACAATACTTGGTAAGCATAATCAGCTTAAACACGGTTCTTCACATCTCTGCTTACAGCCGTTTCATCATGTTTAATGCTTTAGTTTTCTGTGGAAATTTTTGTGCTTATATGTTTAATTTAAACGTTGATTTGATAAATGTTTTTCAGTTCTAGAAACACTGCAACTTCGTGAAAGTGTTGAGATTTTATGTTAGTAGGCTCATTGTGTGTATCCGAGTTTCTTCAACCCTCTATATGCTATCATGTTTCTTCATCACTTATAAACCTATTAGTACCAATTAGTATATGAGATGTGGGGAAGCTGACGAGCTGTGGGCAGTTGCGAGATAAGGATGAAGCCCCCAAACCCCTCTACCCTCGCTCAAGGGAGTTTAGCAGAGCGATGCAGGAGGCTAAGGCGATGAAGCTAGGCTCCCACAGGTGGGGGTAGAGGAAACCGTGAGGGATGAAGACCCACATAAAAGTCAGACCTCTAGACTTGTCATAAATACTTCTATAGATCTAATCCATTTGGATACAGTAATTCCATCACCTTACCAATCTTATTTCTTACCTCCTCTAATGTTTCTCCAACTATGTTTACATGCCCCATCTTCCTTCTTTTTCTAGCCTCGTTTTTTCCATACCAATAGAGTTTTCCGTATTTTAGTACCTCTAGAGGTGGGTTGTTCAGACCCAAAATATTTACCATTCCACCGCAAGACAGAAGCTTTGTTTCGCCTATTTCTAGCCCTAGCAACGCTCTTACATGGTTTTCGAATTGGGATGTGAATGCAGCGTCTAGTGTGTAGTGCCCTGTGTTGTGCACTCTTGGCGCAAACTCGTTTACTAGTATCTCATCTTCTCTAACAAAGAATTCTATCCCCATTACACCAACATAGTTTAGAGAGTCTGCTAATTTCTTGGCTATTTCTGTCATCTTCATCGATATATACCCATTGCTTATTGGACCGTAGTTGTACACTAGAATTCCTTTCTCATTGTGATTGTATGTGGGTGGATATGTTTTGAACATTCCATCAAAGGTTCTAACAGCTATTATAGATGCCTCGTAATCGAATTCCACAAACTCTTCAACTACAAAAACGTCTGGAATCTTTTTAATAGAATCTATGTTGCTATCTAAGTCGTTTTTGGATTTTATGAGATATTGTCCCTTTCCGTCGTAGCCTCCTGTCGACTGCTTGATAACGCATTTGTAGTTGAACTCGTTTTTAGCTATTCTATACACCTCCTCCGCATCATACGCTATGAAGAATCTCGGCGTTGGTATGCCGTGTTCTTTGTAGAATACCCTCTCCTTCCACCGCTGTCTCTTAAGCTCAACACTTTCGATACTTGGCAAAAGCTTGTCTTTTTCATGTGCATATCTAAGGGCTTCTTCGTATACATGCTCAAACTCGAAGGTTACAACATCTACAGAGTCTATCATCTCCCTATACTCATCTGGCTTGAAACACTTGTCAGCAACTCTACAGGCTGGCGCTTCTGGAGAGTCCATGACAAAGAATTTTAGTGGGTATTTCCTACCCTCTAGAACCATCATCCACCCTAGCTGGCCACCACCAAGAATACCAACTCTAACCCTGCTCAAGTCTTGTAGAGAGAACCTCATTCTTCATCTCCTCCGCAAACCTCTTCAGCTTTTCAGCAATCTCAGGATACTTTATACCCAGAATCCTCAAAGCAAGTAGAGCAGCATTTCGAGCACCGCCTATGGCAACAGTTGCAACAGGAGTTCCATAGGGCATCTGAACAATTGATAAGAGAGAGTCCAGACCATTCAAATACTTAGATGGTATGGGAACCCCGATCACAGGCAGATGGGTTAGCGATGCAACCATCCCAGGGAGATGTGCTGCACCACCCGCACCAGCGATTATAACCTCGAAGCCCTTCTCAGCAGCTGTTTTAGCGAACTCGAACATGAATTCTGGTGTTCTATGTGCAGAAACAACCCTTGCCTCTACCGCAACACCAAACTGTCTAAGAACCTCGACGGCATCTTTCATATACTCCCAATCATTCTTACTACCCATTATAACAGCAACCTTAGGCATAGACATCACCACAAATATACTTGAGTATATATTAAACAGATGCAAGACTTAAAAACGAGTTATTTACACAGACAATGTATATTTTAACATTTATAAAACAATTATAGCAAAACATTACCTAGAATAGAGAATACGAGATCTACAAATGCTCATAACAATTGTTGGAGCCACCAACACAAATTTTTCTATCTTCTCTAACTCACCTACCTTGTAAACGTTCCCAAACACTGTATATCTCGTCTCTAATGTATATGTCTGTCACTTTCTCTACACTTCCACCCCTCTTATGTATAACGACATAGGCATCGCTGACATCCAAAACTCTTCCTATAACAGCTGCTTCAACTCCTAGGACTCTAAGAATCTCTATAGCCTTAGATATCTTGTCCTCTGGCACAGTTGCCACTAGCGACCCAGAACCTATGAGCCTCAGCGGATCTATTTTAAGTGCATCAGCTATTATCCTAGTCTCCATGGCTACAGATATTCTATCTTCCCATATCTCAATAGTTTTCCTAGATGCATATGCCACTTCCGCTAAGCCTCCTATCAAGCCACCTTCTGTCGGATCATGCATAGATGTCGCTAACCCTGCTTCAGCAAGCGCAAGTGCCTCTCTAACAATGCTTACCTTTCTAATGAACTCTCTTCCTCTGTTCAGAACATCCTCAGAGATGCCTAGGTTGCGTAGAGCATCTCTGAAATCTGTTGACAGTATAGCTGTTCCCTCAACACCAACGGTCTTGGTCATTATAACAGCATCTCCAACTCTAGCACCGCTTGTTACAACAAATCGCCTCTTATCTGCAATACCCATAGCTGTCATAGATATTATGGGTCTTGAAAGACCCAAAGTAAACTCTGTGTGGCCACCGACAATCATTGCGCCAACTTCTTTAGCCGCCTCATCCATTTGTCTAAAAATCTCGTCTGCAAGCCTATCATCAGCCGACTGTGGCAAGAGCACTACAGGCACGAGCCACCTAGGCCTAGCACCTCTAACAGCGATATCGTTGCAGGCTATGTGCACGGACAACCAGCCAATATGCTCTACAGCACCTGTTATAGGATCTGCATGGACAACAAGCACCTTGTCTTCGCCAATATCGATTATAGCTGCGTCCTCACCTATCGAGGGGCCTACAATAACCGAAGGATCTCTAGAGCCTATCCTGCTAAAGATATACCTAAGCAACATATCTGGCGGTAGCTTGGCAGACATGTTTTAAACCCATAAGCTTAGAATAACTGTTTTAAACAATTTAAATCTTTGGCAATGCTTAACACATTTAATTCTAGCCCAGATGCTTTTAGCAATAAAAAATAAAAAGCCATTCCTGTGCATAGATGTATACAGCCAAATAGATTTTGCAGTGGTGCATCTATAATTGTTTTAGAGGTTCAATTGTCTAAAAGCGAATTCGATGTGCTTAAAAAACTTGTTGAACTTAACAAGCCTATAGAACTTAGTGAACTAGCAAAAGAGACAGAGCTTAACCTAGAGAGCTTGAACTCGATAGTAGAGCTCCTCAAATCAAAGGGCATCGTTAAAGTAGACGAGCAAAGCATCTACATAGGCAAAACAACCGAGGAGGGGCTTTCATACATAGAAGCCCTACCAGAGGAAAAGGTTGCTGAATATGTGAAGAGTCGTGGAGGCTCGGCAACTATCGATGATATTAGAAATGTGCTGAGAGAGCCAATAGCGTCTATAGGTATTAACTGGGCTGTTAGAAGGGGTTGGATAAGGATAGAAAGAGGCGTTGCAAGTCTGCAGAACTTCACACCCCTTAAAAGACATAAAGAGATACTTACACAGTTTTCAAATGCAAGAGAAATCGATGAGAACATTAAAAATGATGCCGTGTTTCAAGAACTTGTTAAGAGGAGACTCATAAGTATTTCACTATCTAAGAGAAGAATTGTTAGACTTGCTGTACCGTATGAAGATGCTGCAAAGCTTGTAAACAAAAAACCAGCTGTTTCAAAGTTAACGCACGATATGCTTGCAACTGGTAGCTGGAGAAACTTCATACTCAAAGCCTATAATTTAGACGCCTTGCCCCCAACAATCTATCCGGGTAAGAAACATTTCTTTAAAGAGTTTGTTAATATGATAAAAGATGTTATGGAGGATCTAGGATTCGAGGAGATAAACGATGACTATATAATACCTGAGCTATGGAATTTCGACATACTATTCCAGGCCCAGGATCACCCCTCAAGAGACATTCACGACATACTTGTTGTCGAGGGTTATGCAGATCTATCCATGTTTAGAGATGTTGTTGATAGGACTAGAGGTGTTCATGAGACTGGTGGAAGCTGTGGAAGCATTGGATGGAGATATAAATGGTCTTACGAGAAAGCATCTAAGCTTATACTGAGATCACATACAACAGCTGTGACAGCAAGGCATCTAATCAATAGAAAGCCTCCAGCAAGACTATATACAATCTCGAGGGTTTTCCGAAGAGACAACCCAGATCCTAGGCACTCGCCAGAGTTCACAAACTTTGACGGGGTTATAATGGAGCGCGGATTCAACTTTAGGAAGCTTCTGGGCTTGCTAGCCCAGATCCTGAGGGCTATAGGGATAGAGAAGTTTAGATTCAAGCCAGCTTATTTCCCATTTACAGAGCCTAGTGTTGAAGGCTATGGGTATGTCCCTGGATATGGCTGGATAGAGGTTTTTGGGGCTGGAATGTTCAGACCGGAGGTTCTGGAGATCCTAGGTGTTGATACGCCTGTTGGGGCGTGGGGAATGGGTGTAGAGAGACTGGCTATGGTTGTATATGGAATCGATGATATAAGGCTTCTATTCTCTAAAGACATTGAATTCACAAGAACGTTCCCATATGTTAAAAGGTTGTATATGAGGTAGTGCGAAATGCCTGTTGTCAGAGCTAGAATAGGTCTTCTAATGGAGATGACTGAGATATCGGACGTTGATAAACTGAGGGATATTCTGTTTAGATTGAAATGCGAAACAGAGGTTGAGGATAGAGATATAGCTGTAGAGGTTCAGAGCGATCGAATAGATATGTTTTCTGTGGAGGGGATAGCAAAGGCCGTTAGAATGTATATGGGATTGGATAGATATTCTGAACCTTCTCTAAGGAACTTCCCATTCAGAGTATTTGTTGAGCCACCTGCAAAAAGACCCTATATAGCTGTTGCTGCTGTAACAAATGTTAAACTCAATGAAGAGAGACTAAAGCTATTAATAGAATTCCAAGAGAGGCTACACACAACATTTGGTAGGGGACGGAAAAAAGTTGCCATAGGTCTTCATGACCTAGACAAATTGCCATCAACAATACTTGTGTACAAAGATGTTGACATAGATAAGACTACCATGATACCTCTGCATGACTATAGAGAGTTTAGGATAAGAGATGTTCTTTCACAAACTGATCAAGGAAAGCTCTATGGCTCTATCTCTTTAAATGGCTCACTACATCCAGCCATATTATCAAACGAAAAGGTCATCTCCTTACCACCTGTAATAAATAGTGATATTACAAGGTTAACAGAGAATAGCAAGAATATCTTAATAGATGTTACTGGAACAGACCTCGACTCTGTCAATAACGTACTAAACACAATAGTACATTCCCTAACATTCTATGGCGGAGAAGTTCTAGGCGCAATAATTAGGTATCCTGATAAAGAGATTGTAACACCAAATATTAGTCCAAGAACAATGGAATTGAATCTAGGGTTTATATCTACGTGGCTAGGTATTGATGCTAGCAAAGATGTGGAGGTGGTGAAAAGAGCCTTAGAGAGAATGGGCTACAATGTAGATAGTGTAGGTAGCAATAGAATGACTATAACAATTCCATACTATAGAATAGACGTTCTACACCCAGTTGATGTCGTAGAGGATATAGTGATAGGCATAGGCTATGAGGAGCTTGGATTTGTAGAGGTTGAACCAAGGCCTATTGTTAGAAGAGGTGTTGACCAAAGAGATGTTGCAAATATTATAAGAGATGTTTTGATTGGACTTGGATTCATAGAGCTAAACACATTGACTCTAATACCTCAATACATTGCAGAGATCCTAGAACTAAAGAATACACCAATAGTTGTTAATGCACCATCGAATGAAATAAACGCTTTGAGAACAACCTTGGCAGAGTCAATAATAAACATTTTGAAAAATTCACAGTATGTTCCACAGCCTGTTAAGGTCTTTGAAATTGGAGAAGTTGTTACAGAATGTAGTGAATGCTACAATAGATGGAAAAACGATTTGAGGGCTTGCTGGGCTATAATGGATAGTGAGACAAGATTTGAGGAGATGCATGCAACGCTATATGCTATTGCTAGAGAGCTTGAATTGGATAAAATGCTTGTTCTAAAACCATGCAGTAGCAATATGTTTATGAGGGGTAGGTGTGCTGATGTATATGTGGGAAACAAGCTAGTTGGTTTTTTGGGGGAGGTAGATCCAGAGAAGCTTGAGAAACTCGAGATACTCTATCCAATTACATTAGCCGAGGTATCTATAAACATATTATACACATTATTAGTAGGTAAATAGCAGAAGGTTTTTCAATATGGATGTAGACACAAGACTTGCGCTCATCAAAAGAAACACCATGGAGATTGTGACCGAGGAGGAGCTTAGAGAAACATTTGAAGAGGGTAAAAGACTTAGAGGATACATAGGTTTTGAGCCAAGTGGCATTAGCCATATTGGCTGGCTTATATGGATGTTCAAATTTAAGGATCTTGTTGATGCAGGTGTTGAAATGATTCTGTTTGCCGCTACATGGCATGCGTGGATAAATGATAAGCTTGGGGGGAATATGGAGCTTATAAGAGCTGCTGCAAAGCATGTTGCAAGGGTTTTAGAGGCTATAGGCGTTAACATGTCAAGGGTGAAGGTGGTTTATGCTGAGGAGCTTGTTGAAAGGGTTGAATACTGGGAGAAGATAATTAGGATAGCTAAGCAAACCAGTTTGAGTAGAGTAAAAAGAGCGTTGACAATAATGGGGAGAAAGGCTAGCGAGGGGGAGCTAGACTTCTCGAAACTCATCTACCCACTCATGCAAGTTGCCGACATATTCCAAATGGATTTGGACATTGCCTTAGGCGGTATGGATCAGAGAAAGGCCCACATGCTCGCAAGAGATGTTGCTGAGAAGCTTGGCTATAAAAAGCCTATAGCAATACACACACCACTTCTACCCTCCTTAAAAGGCTCTACAAAAATGGTCACCTCCATGGAGATTGATGATGCTCTCTCAGAAATTAAAATGAGCAAATCTAAACCTGAAGAAGCAATATTTCTAACAGACGATGACAATATAATAGCTAAAAAGATTAGAGGAGCTTATTGCCCCCCTAGAGAGGTTGAGGCAAATCCTGTAATAGCGATAGCAAGATATATAATATTTGCTCAGGGGAGCAGGAGGTTTGTTATAGAGAGAAAACCTGAGTATGGAGGAACAATAGAGATCTACAGCTATGAAGAGCTTGAAAAGCTGTATAGAGAAGGTGTTCTGCATCCCCTGGATCTGAAAAACGCTGTAGCAAATGAACTTATAAAGATTGTGAGCCCAATTAGATCTGTGTTACAAAGTGAGAAAGAGCTTTGGCTAGATCTCGAAAAAATAAGTCAAAGTATTACAAGATAGGCAGTGAGATGATTTGGTGAAGCACAATGGCAAAATATGTTATTAGAGCTAGGATAGAAGTTGATGGGGAGGTAGAGAAATCAGATATAATTGGCGCTATCTTCGGATTTACAGAGGGAATATTTGGAGAGGAGTTCGATCTCAGAGATCTGCAGGACAAGGGGAGAATAGGTAGAATCAGTGTTGAGATAAAGACTGAAAAAGGCAAAACAGTTGGAGAGATACTGATACCATCAAACCTAGACAGAATAGAGACAGCGCTTCTGGCAGCACTAATAGAGAATGTTGAGAAGGTTGGGCCATACCAAGCAAGGATACAAATCATAGATATTGTTGATGTTCGTGCAGAAAAGCTTAAGAAGATCATGGAAAGAGCAAGTGAGATAGCAAGAAAATACTTTGTCGAGAAAGCCCCTGACATAAAAGAGATTCTAAATAAGATAAGCGAGGGCGTTAGAATAGCAGAGCTCATCTACTATGGGCCTGAGAAACTTCCTGCAGGACCAGACATAGAATCTGCTGACACAATCATAATCGTTGAAGGAAGAGCTGATGTATTAAATATGTTGAGATATGGCTATAGAAATGTGATTGCATTAGAGGGTGCACACGGCTCTAAGGTACCAGAAAGCATAGTTAAGCTAGCAGCTAGGAAAACAGCTATACTTTTTGTTGATGGCGATAGAGCTGGGGAGCTAATAGCTAGGGAGGTCATTAAGATAGCCGACATAGACTATGTGACAAGAGCACCACAAGGCAAAGAAGTCGAGGAACTAACAGGTAAAGAGATAGCCAAGGCATTGAAGAACCTTGTTCCAGCTAAGCAGTTTCTCGAAAGCATAGAGAAGAAGACCGAGGCAGAAGCTAAACCTGTGTCACAGGTAACCGAAGTTGTAACCCCACCACCACAAGTTGTTGCTCCAACACCAGAAGCAGAGATCAAGACCTTGACGCCGACTGTGGTAGCAGAGGCCAAACCTGTTGCAGGCTTTGAGGTGCCTATAAAAATTGTTGAAGAAGGTAAGAAACTGATTGGTACTTTAGAGGCATTACTCTTTGACAGCAATTGGAACGTGATTGAAAGAATTCATGTAAGGGATCTCGTTGAGAGGCTTCAGCAAATGGACTATGGCAAGGTACAGGCAATTGTATTTGATGGTGTGATAACGCAAAGGCTATTGGATACAGCTTCTGAGAAAGGTGTTAAACTTGTTCTCGGTGTTAGAATAGGTAATGTCAGTAAAAAGCCTGATAATGTATTTGTTGTTACATTCCAAGACATCTTTAGCTTAGCATCATAAACCAACTACTTTTTGTAGTCAAACAAAGACTTGCCAGCTCTTCCAATACTTTTCAAATGCTTCTCACTGACACCAAAATACTCTAGAATTCTTAGCACAGCTGGAATTATTTGGTGCTCAATATAATAATCTATGTCTAGATCCCTGGCATCAACAATCATATATGGTTTTGCTCTATCAGATATTTTCCCAGTTCCCTTCACAATCACATATCCTATCTTATCCCCAACCTCAACACTATACCCACTCTTAATAAGATGCTTAGCTGCTGTCACATGCGGTGCTTCAACCTCGTACTCGTTAATAGGCTTTGTGATAGTCTTCCATATAACAAACTTTTGAATATCTATCGCATTTTGAGATGCTAGTTTTCTAATCTTCTCAATCTCATCTTTTACAAACTCTATAGCCTTTCTGTGGTCCATGGTCTTGAGAATTATCTCTGCAACCCTCTCCTGCATCTCCTTGGCTATCTCAGCCCAGTCCCCACGAACAGCCTCAAAACCAACAACATCTATCCTACCATCCTCTGTTAAACCTATATACCTCTTTTTAGCTTCTGTGAAGAACACCCTCTGATAGATTTTATCAATCTTTATCTCTAGTCCAAGCTCTTTCTCGACAACCTCTATGAATTTCTCTACAAAGTCTTTATTATATTTCACAAATAGGGAGTCTGTATCTCCGTATATCACCTCTAGTCCAAGCTCCTTCGCAAAGGCTATGGCCTTTTTAATAGTCTCCCTACCGAAGTCTGCTACAGCTTCTGCACATTCTTTACAATACCACCTAGCCCCTGTCCAAGCCATGTAGCCATAGCAAGCATTTGCAAGAACCTTCAAGGCTCTTTGCCTTGCATCAAGTATTCTATACTCTGGAGATTCTACTGGTAGCTTCTTCATGAGTTCTCTCACACTCTTTCTGGCATTCACTAGAATGTTTAGAGCTGTTTTGAAGAAAGCCTCGCTCTGTTTAGAGAATTTATAGCCTGTTTCAGGGGCTTCGAAACAGTTGTTGCATTCCTCGCCTAGAACAAGCGTGTCAGGCCCAATATTATACTTCATCATTATGCTTGGGTACATGGCTGAGAAGTCTAATACACAAATATTTTCATGAACACCCTTCTTAGGCTCTAAGACTATTGCTCCTCTGTATGGTTCATATTCTTTTTCAACTCTATTAGGTGCCAGCTCTCCCCTTATTCTAGCAATTCTAAGCAAAAACCATTCAAGTCTAAACCCAACACTAGCAGAGCCAACCTGATCCAGTGGAAGACCTGTTATGCTTGAGAGTTGCATAGCAAACGGCAGTATCTTCTCAGCTATGCCATAGGTCGAAACAACATCATCTCTAGCATATTCTAGCAAAACAGACCTGAGATTCTCATCATCCCAATACTTGTAGATCTCATACCAGGGTACATTCCTTCTTTCACTCTTCTTCATAACGCCAAAGTATTCTGCAACCTCGTCAAGAGACTTAACCTTTATTTCAGCTATCTCCTCAGCATAGTCATAAAGATCTACATGTAGCCTCCCAGGAATGGATACATGGCCGTAGACACTCTTAGATGGCTCTACACCCCTTCTCCTAGAAATATCCAGTCTCATACCAAGCTTCCTAGCTCTCTCAACAAGATACGGGAGATCAAAGTTGCTTGAATTATACCCCACAACTATGTCAGGATCATACCTATTCACATACTCTATGAATTCTTGGATTAAACGCCTGTCATCCCTTCCCTGGGCCTGGAGAAGAAGAACCTCGTTATCTGAATTCATAAGAGATATTATTATAACAGGGTCTCTATCGGGCTTGGGAGCACCACGAGGATTATAAACCTCGATGTCTAGAGCCAAGACCTTGAGTTTCGGTGGCATCAATCTACTTTCATCTCTCTCCAAAACCTCTAAAACTTCATACTCTTTGTCAACTCTATACTCCTGCGACCTGGTCTTTTCAACAACTCTAAACCTGTGCCATGTACATGGATATATATCGTTGTCTATAAGATATCTGAGCGAGAATCTTATGTCAGCCTCAACAACCATTCTAACCCCTAGTATCCTAGCAACTTCGCTTCTATAATCCCTTACAAACTCTGGTATAGTAGTCTCTATTCTAAGAGCCTTAACAGGTCTCCCCATAAACCTTTTCTCAACAACATCAATAGATGTTACAGGTGATTTTGGTTTGCTAAGTCTCTTCACAGAAGATTTTATTATATCGAGTTTATCTAGATATGAGTCATCTATTATCGCATAGAAATAAGGCCTAAATCTCCTATCCCTCAACAGAACCCTGTTGCCGTCATCATCAATCCCCCATATCACTATGTGGGGCTCTGATCCAACAACCTCATAACTTGCATCAAGAACATATACACTGATAATCTTTTCACTCATTAGAAAGCCCATTCTATAATAGCTAGATTAAAAAGATTATAAGTTTAGTACACTATTAAAGTAGCTATGCCTTCTTTTGTTCCTGTTGCTTCTGCTCTTGCTCAAGCTTCTTAAGCTCTTCCTCAATCTCCTTCTCTATCTCCTCAATAGGCTTTGGAGGTGGCGTTGTGGCAAGTGTGTAGCCTATCCAGCCAACGACAGCTGCTAGCAAAACAACTGCAAGTGTAATTATTATCTTCATTGTGAGTATGTCGAACGGCGTTAAAAACAGCAAGTAGATTATTAGGACTGCAAGTATTGCAGCTCCTCCAACTAATGCTATTCCAACCATCTTGTCTTTGTTCATCTTAGGCACACCAACTGAATAGACTTTGCTATGGCAACATTAATAAACTTTTTCTCTGTTTCCACTAACCAATGCATTTTTGGATATTTTTCTCTGCTCTAGGTAATATCCCAAGAATAATGTGTTGTAATCTCCACTGATAAACTCTTTGGTGTTCAGAATCTCTATAAGTAGTGGTATCGATGTTTTAATACCACTAATCTCAAAGTTTGATAGTGCGTTAACTAGGTTTTTCCTGGCCTCTTCCCTTGTGCTTCCCCAAGCAATGACCTTTGCTATCATCGGATCATAAAAAGGTGGTATCTCCACCCCTGGCGCAATAGCATGGTCTATTCTAACATTCTTGGTATCTGGAAACCTTACCCATGATATCTTCCCAGGTGATGGAAGCATCTTGTCTGGGTCTTCGGCATAAACCCTAGCCTCTATTGCATGGCCATTAAATTTGTATATATTATCTCTTATTTCTAGCTCCCTTCCCTCAGCTATCTTTATTTGTTGCTCAACAATATCAATCCCTGTTACAGCTTCTGTAACTGGGTGTTCAACTTGTATCCTTTTATTAACCTCAATTAGATAGAAGTTTCCTTTCTCATCTCTGATAAATTCTATGGTGCCTGCATTGACGTATTTGACATGTTTCATAAATTTTATTGCATATTCATATAACTTCTTCCTATGATCATCTGTTATAATGGGCGATGGTGCTTCCTCGATAACTTTCTGATATCTTCTTTGGATGCTACACTCTCTTTCACCAAGAGCAACAACATTTCCATGGGTATCTGCAAGTATTTGAATCTCTATGTGTCTTACCTTTGGAAGAAACTTCTCTATGTAGAGCTTTGAACCTTTAAATGATGTTTCAACCTCTTTTGATGCAATCAGAAAAAGCCTTTCAAGTTCATCTAAATTATTGGCAATTCTAATACCCCTACCACCACCACCCCTATCAGCTTTAATCAAAACAGGAAAGCCAACCTCCTCAGAAATCTTCTTAGCCTCCTCAAGCGTGACAGGAGCTATAGAGCCTGGCACTATCGGAACTCCAATGCTGTGAGCAATTGATCTTACCATGGACTTTGACTCTAAGAGTTCTATCACATTCCATTTTGGGCCAACCCAAATCGCCCCAGAATCCTCAACAGCCTTAGCAAAATTGGCGTTTTCAGATAAGAAGCCATAACCAGGGTGAACAGCATCAGCACCAGCCTTCTTAATAACCGAAACGATTTTATCTATATCTAGATAGCCATAGGGATCGGAACCCAGTGAATAGGCTTCATCAGCAAGCTTAACATGCATAGCATCACTATCAACGCTAGTATAAACAGCTATTGTCTTTATGCCCAATTTTCTGCAAGTTTTGATTATCCTTATCACTATCTCTCCGCGGTTAGCTATCAATAACCTGTTTATTCTGTCAACCATTAGAATAACACACTTTTCTTTTCTTAGCTGTACAAGGGTATTATAAGGCTTGCTAACATGTCACAAGTAATTATTGTGAAGAATTGTGCTGTATCCTAATCGACTTAGCCTCCTCTGCAAAAATAAGCCATACCATAACCATATATCTTTTCCACTATCTACTATATATACTCTCTAGATATTCTTCTCCAAGCTCTGATATCGAATATATCTTCCTCCTTCCATCAACACCAAGAGCCTTCACATACCCTTTATCCAATAGTTTCTTTATATGGCTATATACAGTTTGAAGAGATATTTTATGTCCCATGGCTCGAAGCTTTTTCCATATTTCATATAAATGAATTTGTCGATATTCATAGAGTATCTTCAGAATGTCTATTTGCACCTCACTTATGTAGCCCTCTTTAAAGTTAAGAAATTTTTCTACTCCTCTTCCACCATACTCCAGAACCTTGAAGAGAATGTATGTGTCTTTTGATGGGCTACCGCTAACTATAGCTAGTACCTTATCTCCTCTATCAATAACTCCTAGCTCCACAGCTCTTTTAACCCCTGCCAAACTTGTTGCGCCAACAGGATCTACTAAGAGACCATCATAATAGGCAATTTCGTTTGTTGCTGAATATACTGCTTCTTTATCGACTGTTACAAAAACTCCTTTTTCACTTAGTATCTTATCTAACGTGTCTCTGAGTATGCCGCCGCCCAACTCTGTTAAGAATGATTTTGAAAAGTCTTTGATTTTATCCCCCTCTTCTCCAAGTTTCACAGCCAATATATTAGGTGTTTCAGTTTCTAAATAGATCTCTATTTCTCTTAAGCCCTTTAGAATGGATGTGGCTAGTACACCATCGCCCACAGGTGTGGCAATCCAATCGATTTCGTTTAAAATATTGACAACCTCAAACACAATTGTCCTGTAGCCATCTATGACTGTAGGAGATAGAGGTAGTGATAAGAAACTATTATTTTTGTTCGAGACCCTCATAGCTTTCCTAACAGCATTTGAATAGTCCTCAACCTCAACAACTTTGCCACCCAATATCATTAGCACATATCTCTTCCACTGCTCAATGAAAGCAGGGACATAATGTGTTGTATTAAGGCCGTAGAGTTTAGAATACATTGACAAAGATATAGCGTAGTCACCTGTTGAAGCAGAAACAACATCTTTAAAGCCATTAACATGAGCCACATATGAATCGACAGCCGTTCCCCTATCAATGAACGTCCCACTCGGGTTTCTTGACTCGTTCTTCACTAGCGTCTCAACACCAGTAGTTCTACTGAAGTTGTCAACTCTGATAATTGGTGTCCACGCCTCTCCAATGGTTTTCCCAATAGAATTTGTTGGTAGAACTTCATGAAAACCCCAGACACCAAAGCTCCACCTGTGCTTAGCTTCTTGCAAAACTCTTTTGAATGTGTCTTGTGAAACATTATGCATTACAAATAGTGGTGAGCCGCACTTTGGACATAGCTTAGAGTATATATCGAATTCATAGGCAGATCCACATACAGGGCAGACTAGGTGCAAAATGTGGCACCTAATCTATGTGGTCTATGTAGTATAGAATTTAAGATCCTATTAAATGTGGATAATAAAAAAATATATTATTTTTGAATTGGTTCATGTATTCAACATGTTGCAGGCTTACAAGCTTGTACTAGGGGTTGTGGTAGTTGTTGGTACGTTGCTTGCCATTGTTATTGTCCTCTCAAATGTGACTATCTTTTCGACCTTCCCCTGATCGACATTTACAAATACATAGGCTATGCCAACTTTATTACTTGTTTTTATACTCAGTACAGCCACAGCTTGGCTAGCCCTCAGTGTTACGGTTCCATCGCCTTGGACATATGCTTGGAACACTGGTCTAATCATTGTTACATTGTATCCTTCTGCAAGCAGCCTACTTACATTGGCATCAGATTGAATTATGTTTAATACCTTCTGCTTGTATTCATCGCTAACAACAATGTTTTGCTGAACAGCACCCTTTCTTACTCTAAAGCCAAATGGATTCTGCCATTTTATTTGTATCTGCCATTTGAATGTTTTGTACAATGGAACATTGATAGTTATCGTCTTGTTGCCACATTGACATATACATTTATTCCCATTGTTATTATTACTTGTCTGTGCCTCGACATAGCTTAGTGTTGCTATTCCCACTATCGATGCTATAGCTACTGCCGCTATAGCTATTAGTATGAATCTCTTTGCGTCCACGACTTTCACCTTTATTCGCGGGTCTATTTACCTATGTTGTTTAGCGACTATAAAAGGTATCCTATGGAAAGTTCATGAAATACAATTTTCATAGGATTTGAATTGATAGAAGAGAAACTTACTGGGTCATTCTATATATGTGGAACTTCACGTTTGCTTCATATAGATGCTGCTCTAATTTTTTGATGGCTTCATACCCAACAACTCGTATGTTTGTTGCCCAATTTATATAAGATGGTGTATACTCCTTCATATCAATGTTTATTGCCAGTGCGAACATCCACTCTTGTGCCAGCACAACTGCTATGTAGGTTCCTGAGCTGTATCTCCGGCAAATATAGTCTATAATATCTTGAACAGAGCTAAACTCCGTAGCAATTGATTCTAGAACCCTTCGCTCAACAGCCGGGTATTTGATTGCCGCAGAAGCTACAGTTATTTCTGCAAATCCATCAAGTAACTTCTCATATGTATCAGTAAGCCTGAATCTGTTAACACTTTCCATCTCTACTGTTCTTAAGCCTTTTTCTGTTGCATGTTCTATACCTTTGCTCAACAACTTAAATACCTCATCACAGAGCCTTTGGTATTTCTTATCGATGCAACTGAGCAAAGCTGTGTCTTTTTCTCTATCCATTCTAGCAAAAGCTGTTAAACCACTTTCGCTATATAACCCAAAGAAAAGACTTTTTCCAGCTATCCAAACATATACCCTATATATATTCGCAACCTTTTTCAGCAAACCCTCTTTCACTGATAGAATTATAGATCCATCTACATTATCTATAGGAATCTGTTGTAGAGAGAATAACCTAAGAACGTCGTCTACCGATGTCAGGCTATACTCTTCTGGAATCTTTATCTTCTTCATAGATCCAGACACTTAGCTCCACATAGTTACTTATTTGCTAGCTGGTAAATAAGGTCAGTGGTTAAGAGTTGATGAATTAGTCATTTGCTTCAAGCAATTTAGCTAAGCTGTATATGCAGCTGTTAAATCCCTCGAATCTTAAAAGAAGTTCTTTGAGCTTTGGAGCTTTTCTTCCATTGAGTGTATATCCTCCCAATTTCCCATCAGATTTTATGACTCTGTGGCAGGGTATTGCTATGGGGTTTCTGTTTCTACTTAGTATCTTCGCAACGAGCCTAGGGCTTAATTTTAATACATTTGCAATATCTTTATACGTTGTTACACATCCTATTGGAATCAGCTGAACAAGTACATAAACAGCTTCTTCAATGTCTTTCATATTCCATTTTCTAACAATTACCCTACCCTTATTTATCTCTATAACAATCAATTCTATCTACACAACATCTTTTATGAACTTGCCATTCTCATATATCAAATCCTTGTCTACGTATACCCTTCCTCTCCTCATATCCTTTACCATGTCCCAGTGGATCGAGGACATATTCCTTCCACCAGTTCTTAGATATGCTGAGCCTAGAGCCATGTGCATTGTGCCACCAATCTTCTCATCGAATAGTATCTCTTTCGTGAATCTATTGATGTCATAGTTTAGCCCAAATGCTATTTCGCCCACTCTTCTAGCCCCTTCATCAACTTCAAGCATTTTCCTAAGAAATTCTGCACCTTTTAGAGCATTTGCCTCAACAACCTCTCCCCTCCTAAATACGAGCCTCACTCTCTCAACCTCAACACCACTATACACTGCTGGGAACTCGAACTCTATGAACCCCTCGACACCGTCTTCGTGTGGAGCCGAGAAAACTTCTCCACCAGGCATGTTGTTTCTCCCATCATCGTTTATCCACGTTCTCCCACCAACCTTAGCGAGAAGATCTGTGTTCTCTGACACTATCCTAAGTTCGTCAACCTTAGACAACATATTAGCTATCTTCTCTTGCCATTTGCCCTGCTCAATCCAGGCCCTGACAGGATCGCTCTCATATAGCTTTACAGCTCTATATACAAACTCTTCGAATTCTATGGGCGACATCCCTGCCTCTTGTGCCATGGCATAGGTTGGATAGGGTGCTACAACCCATCTCAGATCCCCAGCAGCATCCCTCTTGGTGAAAATATCTCTAATCTCTCTAATTGCTTTGTATCTCTGTCTAATCTTGTCTGGGTCGACGTTTACCAACGGTTTTGAGTGTTGTGGTGATAGAATTGAGATTCTCACAGCAATTTTCTCAGCAATAAACTTGTCTATAGGCGAAACATATTCGAGGAGCTCCTTGGGGGCATATCTGTAAAACACTTCTGATAGATAATCGTCGTTTATTATAAGCCTCGGATAAGCACCTCTAACAACAGCCTCTCTCCAAATCTCTCTGATAAGAGGCATCGCCTCTACAGAACCATATATAGCGACCTCATCGAATTTCTTTACAGACACACAATAGTCTACAATTAGACGCGCATATTTCTCGATATCTCTCATGTTCACACCCAGCAATGTATACAGTATGTGTTCTTAATTTAAAAGCTTGCAAGGGAATGCAAAAAAGCTATTGAAGGTTCTTGCGCCCCCTCCTAGAGCTGTTCACAAGTTTGGTCAAGGCAATGGCATATCTCGCCAAAATATCCATCACCACATTTACCAGCGGGAATTTGCTAAATGCATTTACAAAGAATTTTATATCGGCTTCGCCAATTATTCGAGCATAAATCGATAAAGCTATGTAAACCAAGACAAATAGTGTGAATCCAACAGCAAGTCTAAACAAGCTTACAAGCCTTGGAATAGGAATATAGAATATTGGGACAACAGCAACTAGCGCTACAGCCGATGCAGCGTATATTCCTATGCTTTCCCTAACATTAACAACCCTCATCACGTATCGCTTAGCATACTGTATAGCTGCTATGGTACCTACAATCGATGATATTAGAAGAGATGTTAGATATCCCCACAGACCAAGGTCAAGAACAATGGTTAGTATATAAGATGTTGCTACAAGAACTATTGAAGATATTATAGATGCCTTCATATTTGCCTTGGTATCTCCAACAGCATTCAGCAAGGCTGGCACGGTAACTCCTCCAAGGCCTGATAACAGGTTTGGCGCAAGCAGTAGGGGGAGATATCGATAGGCAAATAGATATTGAGAGCCGTAGAAAAGGTATATGAGCTCTCTAGAAAATATCATTGCAGCCATAGTAACAGGCACTAAAACAAAGGCTGTGTACCTATTCAATAGATCGAGTAGCTCATCAAGCTTCTGAGACCTTGCATAGAACTGTGTGAAGAGGGGTAAGAGCGATGCAGAGATAGGTGCGGATACAACTGATATGAGCACACTAAAATTGGATATAGCTCTATAACCCCCTATGTCAGTAAGTGGTAGTGTATATGCCAATAAAAGGTTCTGATATATAGAAACTGCTATAGAGACTGTCGACGAAATGTATAGTGGTATGCCATAGCGTAGAAGCTCTACAGTAATACCCCTCACATCCCCAGCTTCATCATTGCCAGACCTGCGCAACAATATTACTAGAAAGGCTGTAGCAGCAACCAGCGAGATTGCATATCCAGCAATATTCCCTAGCAAAGCCCCCATAACACCCATGCCAAATATTGCTAGAAGAGAAATCGATATGACGATCTTCGAAATGCTGTAAACAACTTTTGTTATAGATGCGCCCACAGCCATGTTCATACCAATGAAAATTGCTAAAAACAAGCTGTAGAGACCTTGGAAAAGAGCTACAATGGATGTTACCTTAACATATGGCCCAAGCTCAGCTCTATTAGTAAACATCTGTGCCATCTGTGTTGAAAGCAAAAAGCATAGCGCAAATCCAACTAGGTTTATGCTAAGTCTAAGAAGAAGCGATGCTTTAATAACCCTTACTGCATACCCTCTTCTCTTCTCAGCAAGAAATTTTTGTATGTACCTAGTTGCGGCCGTGTCTATCCCTAGAGACATTAGCGAAACAAGTGAGAGCGGGGGCACCAAAGCTAGAGAAAATGCACCATATCCCTCGCTACCAAGAATCCTAGCAATGAAGAAAGAACCTATTGCTAGTATCAAATTGTATAGAAACTCGCCAAGAAATAGAATAAATGTGTTTCCCGCGGCAAGCCTTAGAGACTCTATTAAATATTCACCGCTATTTCCATCGTCTGTCAATATGTGCATACCCTCAGCAGTTATTCATCTCCTTACCTCGTACAACGCATGCAGAGCCATTTCACATATTATCTCCAGCGCCAGTTTGACAGCGCTTGGATTACCCGGCACAATGAAGACCAAGGAGCTGTTTACAACATAGGCAGAGGCTCTCGATAGATATGCTCTAGCACCAACATCTCTATAGCTCATAGCTCTAAAGAGCTCTCCAAAACCCGGCAGAGCCTTGTCTGCAACAGGCTCGACAGCTTCTACACTAACATCTTTCCTGCTTATGCCAGTCCCCCCAGACACGACAATCACATCGCATCTATTTGCATTGTCTAGAACAACCTTCCTTATATCCCCAATACTATTGCCTATAACCACATAGCCATTTAAAAGAGCCTTTGGGCATAGGCTACCAAGATTCTCTGCTATAGGCCTTATCTCATCGGTTTTCAAGCCTCTTAAAACACTATCGCTTGTGACTATGAAGCATATAGAGAATCTATCAACAAAAAGGTGTTCATGTCCATGCGCACTCAATTCGATCATCCTATATCTGAAACGGTGTTACAAACCACAGCTCCTCTTCGGCTATTTCACGATCCTTGTATATGGATATGTATAGCGCTAGAATTGACATAAGTGTCGAGATCCCTGCAAATGGAAAGACTATTGTGGGGCCGACATTGCCTGCAACATCCTCTCCATCGATGCTGACAGAAAATGTTTTGTACTCGCCTATGCTTGCTACAGGCCACAGCCAATAGTATCCAACGTTAATAACATCGGTTTTTATAGATCCGTTGAAGCTTTTTAGAATGTGATTCGAGTCATACATGGCTGAACCATCAACTGAAAGCCTTATGTTCAGACCATAGTTGGGATCTCTAATTCTACCTGAAAACTGCAACCTAACAACCTCATTGCTTGGATAGCTAGGATTTACAAGCATTCCAGACCATAGAAGCCTGTTAAAGACGATCCTCGGGTTGTCAGTAGATGGAGGCACAGAGTCGCTTGGTGGCGAGAAGAATGCCTGGTCCTCTGACATGATCCCACCATTTTCAACAACCCTTATTGTGTACATGTAGACTCCGCTCATCGATGGGGCTATCAATGTTGCGTATGCTGCTCCGCCAATAACGGCTAGTAGAAGTATTGCAAGAACTGCTTTGAGTGTTCTTCCGAGACCGGGTCTATGCCTCCACTCCATGAAGAATGGCTGGTATAGCGGCTCTACCGTAGCTTCCCTCCTTCTGGCAAAGGGGTATACAAGTGCAATTCCACTCACAAACCCGCCGACATGAGCAAAAAATGCTACGCCACCGAACTTGAGATAGCCGTAGATAACCTGTGTGGCGAACCACAGCAAAAGAAACCACGATGCTGTCATTGTGAAGCACAGAGGTATTATCAGTATTAGATAACAGCCTGACAGCTTTCTTCTTGGATAAAGCATTAGGTATGCTCCAAGCACACCGCTTATGGCTCCAGAGGCTCCGAGAGCTGGGATAACAAGGTTTATGCCACCTCCTATCGGTATGAAGGCTGTGTGGAAAACTATTGCTAGGAGACCAGAGGCGAAATAGAGTATTAGGTACTTTAGGCTGCCCAACCTCTTCTCGACTTCGGAGCCGAAGAAGTATAGAAACCACATGTTGAAGAATATGTGGAATATGTCTGCATGTGTAAACATGCTTGTTATAATTCTATACCATTGAGACGGTGTTTGGAGGAGAACTGGTATGTATGAGAGGGTGTTGACCCATTCATCTGTTGTCTGAGCGAAGAAGTTTTGGTAAGACGTGTATAGGTATACAGCAACGTTTATGGCTACAATGGCTATTGTAGCTACAGGCCTTTTTCTTTGTTCTCCCATCCACATGTACTCATATGACATTATTTTGATGCACCACTACAAAGTCTCCAAGTGTCTAAGCACAGTGTTATCCAGGTTTTATAAAGCTTTGGTATTCACATAGAATCTACTCGTCTAGCTCTGTGGACTAAAACACCTGCTTTGCCCAACGGTATTCCTGTGTCGATAGATATTGGCATACACTTTGCTACTAGAAGGTATATAACCGTTTTGCCGAGGACCCTCTCAACCTCTGTGATATACTCGTAGTTAGCCATACCCTTCGCAACTATCACATTAGCCTCCTCTATAGCTTTTCTTGCCTCCTCCCTCAACTCATCTAAGAAAATACTAGAGGCGTCAGTCCCAGTATCGAGCACAACATCAAAACTTTTATCGAGTTCAGCTACAAAAGCATCTTTTATCGTTACATCGTTTTGGAAGGACCTGCCCTTAACAATGGCGTAAACCTTTGCGCCATTCTCTCTTAGAACATCCGCTAACAGTTTATCAAAAACAGCCTCGCCAGCGTTATCAAGTATCACAACAACATTTTTCGAGTTTAGCAAAATGTCTATAGCTTTGATGAGATCCCCATAGATATCCATCTTCAAAGCCTTTTCAATAATCTCTTCAACCTTTGGAGGGGTGTAATTGAGCACACCAATGTCGAGGAGATTGCCAAGTATAGAAAATCTTATGGCTCTCTCTAACTGCTTGCCAACATCAGCTTCGCTAAAAACAATCTTCTTAACACTATCGTAAAGCTTTAAAGCCTCTTTATGAGAAGCTATTTTCTCATCTAGATAAGGATCATCGCTGCCTAAAACCTTTTTCATAAATCTGAATAGCTTTGTTGCAAGAATAGTTGGTACACAAGGGTATGCTGTCTCTTTTGAACATTCATCGATAAAATCTTTTACAATGCCAATAACATTGCTCATCACAGCTATCTTCTCGTTATTGTTCATGTTCCTCGCTTTCTCCAAATCCCTATAACGAACATTAATTTGACATACCACACACTGTGGATACATCTTCAACTCAAGGCACCTTTTGTGCAGGGCCTTGGCCAAACCTGGATGCGTAGCCTAGTGAGAAGGATAGCCAGATTAAAGAATTTTTATAAAAAGCTTCACGAAATTGCTAAACATATTTATTAAGCCAAAATCTAAAACTTAATCAGATAGCACACCGTGGCGAATTATCCATGAGCTACACTGCATGGATATTTACAATCGGTACAGAGCTTGTTCAGGGAAGAGTTGTAAACACAAACGCTGCTTACATTGGCAGAAGACTTACTTTACTTGGCTTCAACGTCATAGGTGTAATAACCCTTGTTGATGATGTTGAGATTGTCTCGAAATATTTAAGTAGTGTGTTATTGCATGATAGTCCCAGAGTCATAGTAACAACAGGGGGTCTTGGACCAACATACGATGATAGAACTTTGGAAGCCGTTGCAAAAGCTTTGAATAGAAGACTTATTCTAAATGAAGAGGCCTTCAAAGCTGTTAAGGAGAAGTACGATAAGAGGGGCTTGCCACTAACGCCAGAGAGGATTAAAATGGCCTATCTACCAGAGGGTGCAAAGCCAATTCCAAACCCTATTGGAACAGCCCCTGGCAGCTGGATAGAACATGAAAACACCATCATTGTTTCCCTGCCTGGCGTCCCAAATGAGATGATGAGTATGTGGGAGGGCTGGGTTGAGCCAAGGCTAAAAAGCATTGGTCCAAGTATTCACATAGCAGAGATAACTATTAGGTTGGTGGGTGTTCCAGAGGCCTCCTTAGCTCCATTCATCGAGAAAGCCGTTAAGAAATTCGCTAGGATATATGTCAAGTCGCATCCAAGAGGAGAAGAACTTGGCAAGCCAGTTATAGAGCTATATATAATGGCCTCAGATGAGAGCAGTGAAAAAGCTATTAAAATAGCTGAAGATGTTGCAAAATTCATTGCTGACTCTCTTCATCCCTACTCTGCATCTGTTGAGAGGTTGGAGACGAGGGTTTCTTAGCCCACTTCATTAGGGAAGCATGTTTTATTATAGGCTCAACATCGACTGGTTTCCTCTCATCCTTTTTAACGTATAGTTGTTGCGGTGGAGGCTCTATAATCTCCTCAACAACTTTCTTCGTAAAACCGTCTCTTACAGGCTCATAGACATGTTTGTAAAACTTTTGTGGATCGACTAGAATGTGTTTAGGAAACCTTGAGATGTATTTTAGTGTAGCCTCCCAAACAATGTCGAAAGGTGCTATTGCCTCTATTTTTCTAACAACATTTCTATCGAATTCATCTGGTGTTTGAACCCTACCACCAATCATGAAAAAGCCATCACTAGATGTTTCAACGCCATCTTCGATGGGCAGAGATTTGGGAGACCCTTTGGTTGCAAGATCCTCGGGGCCCAGGGTTGTCGGCTCGATTTCCTTTAGCCCCTCTCTTCTCTTGCTATGGGCTTTGAATCTGCCATAATATTTGAGATATGCATAGAAGATAGCTCTGTTCAATCCAAAGCTCTTAGCCTTTTCAAGATCTCCCGTCAGGAGGTAGTATCTGGCAGCCTGGAGAACTGCCATAACATTGAACCTATCTATATCCCCTTCAGCTAAAACTCTCTTGCCAGATCCTATAGCTATTCTATATCTATGTCTCTTCTCTGAGAGAATCTTTATAGCATCTCTAACAAGAGCTTCGGCCTCTCCAGGGCTAAAATATTTCCATGAGTCATCTGTTTTGAAGTTTCTGATGCTAGCCCAGCTTATATCAAATGAATCCATGTTTTTAGCATCTATGACAACAGCGACTAGATCATGCTTTCTGTGGATAGATAGCGGGGCTGTGAAAACTCTTTTGGGGTCTACAAGATTCTCCACCTTGACCTTGCCCCCAGACCTCTGAGCCAACTCAGATATTTTATCCTTCACATTCTCAAGCACATACTCAACAATGGCATAGGCAACATCAACTGGGCTATAGGTATCAAAGATCTCTGGGGGTATTGCCCTCTCATGCAATCTCACATGAGCACCCTCACCACTCCAGACAATGTACAAAGATTTCAGCTGGCCATATCTACTCGTTATAAAGTCGACTATGATTTTTGCAGCATCTATGGCTAGTCTCCAGTTCTCCAAACCCTCAACATCTATATCCCAAAAAGGTGTTGTAGCAGCAATGTTGAGGGGGTTTTCAATGTCTTCTATCGCACCTAACTTGCCGTAAATGTTGAGAGAGGCGTAGACTGTTCTAGGATTCAAGTGCCTATATTTTGTCAGAATATCGAGGAGAGTATTCATGTTGTCGAGCTTCAGAGGTTTTTTACCGAAATATCTAACGAATATTCTGCTATTCTCGACTGCTCCCTCTACCGCAACCCACCTGTCTTTGCAGTAATCAAATATAGTCTCTTTCACTATGGGGTTAGAATAGTGTTTCAATATGTCTCTCAACTCCATAGTCAGAATCCTCAGCTACTACACAATATCTTCTAAAACAGAGTTTTAAGCAGGAGCACAAATTGTTTGCCACTTCGATGAATCCTTCTCAACTTGGCTTTGTCTATCTCGATATATCTCTCCAGAGAATTCCTAGCTTATCTGCATAGTCGAAAACCTCCTCCAACTCCTTTGCTGAGGGCCTTCTCGAAATGTCTTTGTATTCAAATGCTTTGTACTCTGGCCTATACTGATCCATTATGTTCACCAACACTCTGTCCAGCGGCAGGTTGTCTGCAATCCACTTCAAAACTTTTTTCGAGCAACACTCTATGTGGTTTGGCAGAACCAGATGCCTTATTATCATGTCCCCCCATTCAACTGCAATCTTATGGTTTCTGCCAACAACATCGACGTATCTAGGGACTTTTGATAACCTCAAGGCACATTCGTTGTTACCATATTTGAAGTCTGGAAGCCATATGTCAATCACATGCTTTAGCAGATCCATCGACTCTAGACTCATATAGAAATTACTGTTCCACAACTGTATAACATTCACATCTAGATACCTTAGACTCTCCAAAATTATGTGTAGATTCGGTGTTGGCTCACCACCAACATGGTTGATGTTCCTCGCACCACTATCTCTAAGCTCTTTTTGCATTAATGCTAGCTGCCGTGGTTCAACAACAACCCCGCTAAACGGGTTTTCCTGTGATATATCCCAGTTTTGACAGTATACACACCTGAAGTTGCAGCTCCCATAGAATATCGTTCCACTGGGCACTAGAGGCGCTTCCTCACCTATGTGCAGAAACCAGCTGTGTACATAGGTCCTCGAATCCAGCCTGCAAACCCCCCTATTTCCAGCATATCTATCGACTCCACATCTCCATTCACAAAACCTGCAGTTTCTCAGGATGCTCTTAGCTATGGCTATTTTCAAGTCGAGGAAGCTTCTAGGCACTTCTCCATACCTCTTCTTAAACTCTCTGAATTTTATGCCCTCTTTCCTAACCTCTCTCCATAGCGATAGGAAGTTCTTCTCAAGTTCTCGGTGAACACCCCACAAGCATTCCTCATCACAAGAGTTTATATTGATGTCACTTGGTATTGGAACGACCTTTACAATGTGGAATTTAGCTGGGTAGTCCTCTACCAACACTGAGTAGTACCAGCTTAGAACCTTTCTAAACACCTCGTTATGTAGCGCCTCCACGGCATCGGGTCTTAGCATACTCCAATAATGAGTCCTAAACTCCATAGTGGCATCACCCATCAACTTTTCTTCCTATACCCCGATACTCATCACAGTTCAGTGGGCATGACTCAAGACATCTAGTATATGGTTGGCCTTACGGAAAAATATGCTTTATATAACCCTTGTACAAAAACATTTGCAATGTGATGCAGTTTGAGAAGGGTGTTCGTGACAGGAGTTGGCATGGCGAAGATTGATAGGCACTATGACAAGGGATTCCAAGAGCTTGTTCACATGGCTGTGAAAAACCTTGTTAACGACGTTAAACTGTTTTCTCCGGAGGCCATAGTTGTTGGTAATATGATGAGCAGCTCGCTTTTCCAGCAAGACTCTTTAGCTGCATTGGTTGCAGATGCAATTGGTCTCAGAGGTAGAGGGGGATTCAAGGTAGAGGCTGCATGTGGAAGTGGGGGACATGCTATAGCGGCTGGCTATGCACTTGTTGCCTCAGGGCTATACAACCAGGTGCTTGTTATTGGGGTTGAGAAGATGTCTGACTACCCAACAACAACAACAACAGCCGCACTAGCACAAGCAGCTGATTTCGAGCACGAGGCAATATATGGAACGAGTTTTGTAGCGCTCAACGCCCTTGTAATGAGGCTCTATATGCATAGATACGAAGCGAAGAGAGAGGATCTTGCAATATGGCCTGTTAGAATGCATGAACACGGCTCTCAAAACCCCTATGCACAGCTAAGAAATAAAATAACAGTAGAGGATGTCTTGAAATCGGCTGTTATAGCAGATCCAATAAGATTGATGGACTCTTCACCTATAGGCGATGGAGCAGCTGCTGTATTACTAGCTTCAGAGGATGTTGCTGGAAAAATTAGTGATACCCCTATCCAGATAGTTGGAGTTGGCATGGGAAGCGACGGCCTTGACCTAGCATCTAGGGAGGATCTGCTCAACCCAATGAGCGTTAGGATAGCAGCTGAAAAAGCGTATAAGATGGCTGGTGTTGGACCAAGGGATATAGATGTTGCAGAGATACATGATGCATTTACAATAACAGCTCTTCTATCGATTGAGGGGCTCGGCTTTGCTGAGTTGGGAGAGTCGTGGAAGCTTATAAAAGACGGTAGATTTGCAGCGGGAGACAAACCATCTATCAATTTGAGTGGAGGGCTGAAGGCGAGGGGCCACCCAGTTGGCGCTACAGGGGTTTATCAAGTGGCTGAGATAGCTATGCAGCTTAGAGGAGATTTCCCGGGTGTTAAAGTGGGCAAAGCTGATTATGGACTTGCCATGAATACTGGGGGTGTTGCAACACTAACAACTGTAACTATTTTGAAGAGGTGATCTACATGAGGATGTCTCCTGCGAGGATTTGGAGAGAAAGGGGGGCTAGATACAGATTAGAGGGCTCTAAATGCAGAAAATGTGGTAGGGTGTTCTACCCGCCAAAGCCTGCATGCCCATATTGCGGATCTCTTGAGGTGGAAAAGGTTGAGTTGCCGAAGAGGGGAAAGGTGATAAGCTATACAATAGAGTATACAGTTCCAGAGGGGTATAGACATCTAGCACCACTCATAATAGCGTTGATAGAGCTTGAAAACGGTGTAAAGGTTTTGGCGCCACTAACAGATGTGAAGCCAGATGAGGTATATATAGGCATGCCTGTTGAAGCGACTTTGAGAAGGATTTGGGAAGAGTCAGACGAGGGATTGATAGTATACGGAATCAAATTCACACCTGCAATACCTTAACCACCTACAAAACCAGTATTTTTTGACAGTAATCGCCGTGGTGACAAAAGCTGAGAAGATTTTTTGCAATAGCCTCGGCTGTTTCCCAAATAAACCTGGCTCTAGTCGTCATAGCCACGGTCAATGGCATTTCATTTCTTCTATACTACTTGTACACAGGGAATTTCAACGGGTATGGGGTGTCGATAGAGTATCTAGAGGCTTGCACCATTCTACTTGCTTTTTGGGGCTCTATCACATATTTGCTGAGGAGGTATTTAATAGATAATCCATTGGATGCTATGATCTCTGTTGCCCTTGTTTGGATCACTGTACCAATAACAACATCAATAATCTACATCTCCACACCAGGCATAGACCCGCTAGACGCCTTCTTCGAGTCTATCAGCGGGTTCAGTGGAACGGGGCTAACGATACTTGAGAACTTGGAGTCCATACCCTATGTAGTTCTTGTGTGGAGGGCTATGACTCAGTGGCTTGGAGAGTTAGGCACAGTTGTTGTGGCTGGTACAATACTCCCATTTCTCCATGCATCGCTTATCAGGATATATCCTGTTGAGAGAGGAGCTAAACTAGTTGCAACAATTAGGAGGTCTATAATAGACCTGTTTCTGATGTACTCTGCCTACACCATTTTCGGCACTATACTGCTTATAGCAAGTGGCATGGGCTTCCTAGACTCATTAACACACTCCATGACAGCTATGGCAACAGGTGGCATGTCAACAAAGGACCAGAACATTGGCTACTGGTTCTCTAGAGGAAATTCGATGGTCTTGGTAACAACATCTATAATAATGGTTATAGGAGCACTCAACTTCAGGGACCTATACAAGCTGTCGACAGGAGATTTCAAAGCGTTTGCCAAATCCCCTGAAACAAAAGGCTTCTTCGCAATACTCTCAGCATTGATTCTAGTAACAATGTTGGCGTCCATCTCACTGAATATGGGTAGTCTCATAGTGCCACTAGTATACCATGTGGTATCAGGTTACACAACAACGGGTTTTCAGGCAGGAGATATACAACAATATCCAACAATATTTAAAATTATACTAATAATCTCTATGGCCATTGGCGGAGCAACGTTTTCGACTGCCGGTGGGATAAAGACTAAGAGGGTTTTGATAGCGTTGAAGAGTATTCTGTGGGATGTAGAGAGATCTGTTCTGCCAAAAGGCTTTAGAATCACTAAAAAGCTAGGAGAGGAGGTGCTAGACGATGAGGAGATAACCTCGGCAATAACATATATAATCATATACGCTTTAATGCAAATCATCTTGTCTTTATCATTATACCTAAGCCTAGTAACAGCCAATATAACGAATTACGATTTTGTAGACAGCATGTTTGAAGTAACCTCAGCACTCTCCTGCGTAGGGCTCTCCGTAGGGATAACAACCCCGACAATACCTATAGCATCAAAGGTAATTCTGATCATGGCAATGTACTTCGGCAGACTGGAGTTCCTACCCCTCTACCTGTTGATAGGCTATTACTATAGAAGGAAAGCATTATTGTAAAGCTCTGGGCAAGCCAAAGAAATGTTTGGTGCAACTTACACATAACATTTTCCACAAAACTCAAACCCCAATCCCGTAGGGCTGACTACAAACCTTATTGATAGGCAGTTGCCAGGCTTTTTAATGTGGAAAAACATTCCCAGGGTGTTATGAGGCATTAGGGGATATATTTAGTAAGTTTCGTTGGAGCAGGTATGCGAGGCTATAAAGATTCAAAAAAGTTTTAAAAGAGGTTACAAATTCTCAATATCTAGATGCTATTGTAGCATATACCAAATATTTGATGAGATGACAGCAACATGAAGATTTTCATTGTTGGAGGTTCAAAAGAGGTTGTAGAACTTATTAAATCTATAAGGAGGGAGCTTGACTACGAGAAAGGAGATTTTGTTGTGGTTACAGATAGCCAGAAAGATGCTGAGATGCTTTCTAGAGAATTTGACATACCTGTATTCACAGGAGATCTATTTGATGAGAAGCTCTATCTTGAGGTGGGGCTTGACAAGGCAGATGCTGTCGTGGCCACCCATGACAATGACATGGTAAATGTTTTTGTCTCTATGCTTGCAAAAGAAATGAAAATACCGAAGATAATAGTTGTTGTCAACAATAACATTGTTGGGAGGTTTCTGAAGACATATGGTATTGTAAGCGAGGTTATAGTGAAGTCAAAGGAGCTGAGCAACGATATTCTAGCAAGGATTTTCGATACCTATTTTATTGATTTTGGCGATAAAAGCATTATAATCCACACTGTTTCCACTGCTTCGCGAATAGTTTCGAGAACTGTTAAGGATCTGGAGGAGGAGGGGATAAAAGTCATTGCTATAATTAGAAACGGGTCTCCAATATCGTTAGAAAATAACATCACTATCGAGCCTGGCGACATAGTTGCTATCTTTGGTGAAAAGCAGTTGATAAGCAAGCTCTTCGGTGAGTAGCGAGTGGGTAATGCCAGCAACATTTCTTTAGGGCCTATAACAATTGAGTTAAGCATTCTATATATGGTTCTCTACATAGTTGTTGCAATCGCCATAGTAATAGCCATATATGTTACCATTGGAAGGATTCTTAGAGGGCTTAGAATAAAGGGTGTGATATCTAGAAGAGCAGAGGAGTTGATAAAAATCATAGTTTTAGTGCTATCTGCACTAATTGTGATACCAATAGCCATATCCAGCTTCATTCAGTATACACTCTGGTTCTCTATCTCCATAGCAATCATCATAATCATTGTTGTGATAATCTCTTTGAGGTCGCTCATAGAAAACACCTTCAGCTATTTGATACTTGTGTCCTCTGGGCTTCTAAGAGATGGCGAGTACATCCAAGTCAATGTAGATGATGGTGCATATGAAGGCAAGGTTGTTTTGCTAGAGGGAAACTTTATGGAGATACTCACTCCAGACAATAGAATAGTCTTTATACCGTATAGACAGGTTTTAAACTCTGTTATTGTTAAACAGTCCCTCCAGATACTGAAATTCAGATTGGATGTATATGGACATGGGCTGGATATAGACAGAATTGTCAATACCGTTAGGGAAATACTATCGAGATCAAGGTTTGTGGCAAGCATTAACGATATTAGGCTGCTGGAGGTGAAAGAGGGGGAAGCATCATTTCTAGTAGAAGTCGGTTTGCGAACCCCTGGAGCCACAACATTGTGTGTATCCGATGTCTACAAAGCTCTTTCAAAAAGTATTGCCAATCGGTTTAGAGTTGAAATTCTCTAGTCACCTTCTCTCTTCTTCTTTCTTTTCGCTGTAACTATTTTCTCAACCTGTTTTCTTAATCTCTTTTCAATGATTTCAAGTGCTTCCCTAACACATGTTGGCAGATCCCAGCATATGGATTGTGATGTTACTGCACCAGAATCTGTAACTACCCTTACCCTAACATTGTATCTTCTTCTGCCCTCTTTATCAGTCTTCGTCTCTTCTTTCACAGCTAGTTTAAAGTCTATCACATTTACATATCTTGAGAATTTTGATAGGTAGCTGTTGACAAGCTTCTCTATCTGAAGCTTAGTAAGATCCTCTTTCACAACCTGGGATAGCTTAGCCTCTATAGGCATGGAAATCTTTAGCTGGTCTAGGTAAAGCTTCAGCGCATCCAACCCGCTGAAAACCCCCAGTGGCTTGTCGTCGGCTGAGACTATAGGGGCTCCGGATATTCTATTCTCTAGTAGAATGCTTATCGCTTTAGCTAGGCTGGATCCCGATGGAATTGTGATTGGGGGGCTGGTCATATAGTCTGCTACTGGAGCTGCTAAAAACGATTCCTCGCTCTGTATCCACTCATAGCCTTTTCTTCTACTCAGTCTAATAGTGTAGAGCCTCTCAACTATATCGCTCAATGTTATCACCCCTGCCACCCTCCCAGTCTTATCGACTACAACAAGCCTTGAGATACCGCTTTTCAGCATAAGCCACCTTGCCCTAGCTATACTCTCGCCCTCCTCAATTGTTATAGCTGGTTTGCTCATTGCAGAGTCTACTGTTGCAGATGGCACCAGCCCATTTCTAAGCATATAATCTAATACAATGTTTCTAGAGACAATCCCTACCACAACCTCATTAGCATTTATCACAGGTATTTCCCTAGCCCTCCAATTGACAAACGCCATAATAGCTCTGTCAAAGTCTAGGTTCTCGTCGAGTGAGTATGGCGGCTCCATAACAGTTTGAACCTTAGTGTCCCTGCCAACACCCTTCATAAGAATGCTCCTATAGCTCAAAACACCAATTAACACATTGTCATCATTTACAACAGGAGCTGCAACAATTCTATGCTCCTTCATCTTGGGCAATACTTCACCTATCCTCATAGTAGGTTTCAATATAATCGGAGGCTCAGTCAACAATTCACGTACAGTAGGCAAAACTACCACCACACTACTGTATTATACACTACAGCTATTTTAGCTTTGCCTCCCAGACTGTGACCTGCCAACAATCTGTTAATTCGTTAGCCATTGACACACATTTTAGTTAAACTAGTTTATATTACAATGAAAGCAAATATTATACAGGTTTTAATCAGAACCACATCAAGCTTAAAAATATATAAATCAGATTAGCCTAGATATAAATTGGTTGAGAGCATGAGTCTTAGATGCTCCTCTTGCAAACACGCCATAATCCGCGGCAACACCATCATATGTAGCATCTTCGGAGAGATCAAACCACATAAATGTAACAGATATGCCCCAAGTAGCCCAATCCCCATATTAACACCACTATCACATGAACCAACCCTTAAAGAAGCAATAATCTACGACTAACCCAACATTAATGATTCCAATTCGTGATGATCCGAAGACCAAACCATTTATTTTTCTCAAAAAAGAATATCTAAAAACATAGTGAAACAACTAATTCACTACAACAATTAAAAATACATTAGCTGATGAAACCGCCAGTATCTGATAAATAACTGAAGATGATGACTACACACCCAACTGAGCACATTAAAACCCCATTGAGAGCACCCAGAAAACCCTAATACATAAAAAGAACACAGAAGCTACTGAAAAATATCGAATATACAATCAAACAATAGTTATCTTGAATAGCCGCAGATCTCCATATACCATACAAGCCCCATTGTAATCTAGAAAACATATTTTTTAATAGGGTCATCACCATTAAACCTCTGCAAATTCAAAACCAATTTCACCACACCCATGAACAACCAATCAACTCTTTCTCGGTATTGCAGTCTATTCTTGGTCGTCGGAACAAACACATTCAATTCTTTTCATCGCATCATCGGAACACCTACATAAAGTCAACTCCTTCCCATCGGAACACACATGGCATAGGCCATCGATGAGTCTATGGACTTTCTGATTAGAGTCAAAAAGCTTTTTAAGCAGAAACAGGAAAAGGCTTTTATAGAAAAGATATAAGTGTGAATGCAAGAAACTCCCATAAGGGAGTAGAAAGTTATGCTCAACTCTTCTCACCAGCAACGCTAGCTGTCTGTAGACGTGAAACTCCCATAAGGGAGTAGAAAGTCCTGTATGTGCCGTCAGCCATCATCCTAACTATCTTCTCCCTGAAACTCCCATAAGGGAGTAGAAAGTATATACCCCTCTGCACACATTATATAAACAGAACTCAGGAAACTCCCATAAGGGAGTAGAAAGATTACAGCTGATCCCCATACCTGCACAGTCTTGCCGAACTCCGCAACCTGAAACTCCCATAAGGGAGTAGAAAGTCATTATCTTCGCTAGTTCGCTGGGTATTATCAATGTGAATTCGTCCAGAAACTCCCATAAGGGAGTAGAAAGGCAACTTGTGAAGCCGTGTATAGTGATTGCCTTGTTAAAGACTGCAGAAACTCCCATAAGGGAGTAGAAAGAGCTCAGCAAAGCAAAAAAGAGGTTGAGGAGCTGAAGAAAAAGGTGGAAACTCCCATAAGGGAGTAGAAAGATTCTTGTTTGAGCATTTCGCACAGAGCCTCACTGCTACATCTGAAACTCCCATAAGGGAGTAGAAAGTCTAAGTGACCGCTATATAGTTTTTATATATAAAGAATTGAATCATGAAACTCCCATAAGGGAGTAGAAAGCTGGGTTGGGATGGGTGCCAACGCTTTGTTGAGGATGCAACTCAGGAAACTCCCATAAGGGAGTAGAAAGAATAGAGCTGCCAGAGGGCTTTCTCTACAGCGTTCTCCCCCGAAACTCCCATAAGGGAGTAGAAAGGAGACTGTGAGGCTCTACACTCTATTGTGAGACCGTGAGAATATCTTAAGCCGGAAACTCCCATAAGGGAGTAGAAAGATCTATTCATTTTTCGCGGCTCTATATGGTGTGTTCATGGGAAACTCCCATAAGGGAGTAGAAAGCGAACTTCAGCGACTGGAAAGTATGCATACTGATAGCGAGATACCAGTGAAACTCCCATAAGGGAGTAGAAAGACTATCGATATTAGAAAGCCCGCTAGAACCAGCTTTATGATGCCAAGCGAAACTCCCATAAGGGAGTAGAAAGCTTTACACATATCAACATTAAGCTTACCCAAATCAATACCCTTTGAAACTCCCATAAGGGAGTAGAAAGGTTGTTGAAACAGTTGATATGGGCGGTCATATTATTAGAATAACAACGAAACTCCCATAAGGGAGTAGAAAGATGCTACGATCTGTCTCTGCCAAGCCCAGAGGACTTCGCCGAAACTCCCATAAGGGAGTAGAAAGTTTAACGTAGAATAGCGATAAGATTATATATCTGTGTTTCATGTTTTACATTCATAAATGCTATGTTGTTTTGGTTGTTTGGCAATGGTTAGGAAGATGGTTGATGAGAATGTGGTTAAGGGTGTTGCTAGTATTGAAGGTGTTGATGTAGATTTTGTTAGGAGGGGTGTTGAAAGTGGTAGGATTGTTGTTTTTGGTAATGTTAGAAGGGGGGATGTGAAGCTTGTTGCTATTGGTGATGGGCTTTCGACTAAGATTAATGTGAATATCGGTACTAGTGGGACTGTCGTTAATCTTGATATGGAGGTTGAGAAGGCTAGGGTTGCTGTTGAGTATGGCTCTGATACTATAATGGATCTATCAACTGGTGGTAATCTTGATGAGGTTAGGAAGAGGCTTATTGATGCTTCTAGGCCTCTTCCCTTTGGGACTGTGCCTACTTATCAGGCTTGGATTGAGGGTGTTGCTAGGTATGGGCTGTCTATACCATCTGATTTCTTCATTTCTGTTGTTGAGAAGCAGTTAAGGGATGGCGTAGACTTTATGACTATACATGCTGGGATATCTAAAGAGCTTGCTGAAAAGGCTTTGAAGAGTGATAGGCTTATGCCGATTGTTAGTAGAGGTGGTTCTATGCTGGCTGTGTGGATGCTTGAAAACAATTCTGAGAATCCATACATCAAGCACTGGGAGTATCTGCTAGAGCTTTTCAGAGAGTACAACGCTGTTATAAGCCTTGGAGATGCTCTTAGACCTGGAACAATATTCGATGCTCATGATGAGCTTCAGATAGCTGAGCTGGTAAACAATGCCAGGCTTGCCAGAGATGCTATAAGCAAGGGGGTTCAAGTAATGATTGAGGGCCCCGGCCATATGACGCTAGACAAGGTTGTTGCGGATATCAAGCTTATGAAGAGCTTGAGTGGGGGTGTCCCATACTATGTTCTAGGACCACTTGTAACAGATGCTGCTGTTGGCTATGACCATATAGCAAGTGCTATAGGTGCTGCAATAGCTTCTGCAGCTGGGGCAGACCTCATATGCTATCTCACACCATCGGAGCACCTGGGTTTGCCAAATCCTGAGCAAGTTAAGGAGGGGCTTATAGCGGCTAAGATAGCCGCCCATGCCGGGGATCTGGTAAAGCTTGGTTCTAGAGCTGGTAGGGTAGATGCTGAGATTAGCATAGCCAGGGCTGTACTCGATTGGGAGAAGCAGATAAGGCTATCTCCAGACCCGAAAAAGACTCTCGCCATTAGAACACAGTTTGAGGGGAACTTGAAGAGCTGTACCATGTGTGGACAGTACTGCGTCTTTCTGCTTCTAGACAAATGGCTTAAGAATAGGGGTGGGGTAACTGTAGAGAGTCTTTTGAAGAGGCTTGAGAAGGGAGGTGCATATGAGTTTGTGTGAATCTTGGCTTTGGAGCACATGGGTTAAAACACCTTGTCTAAGAGGAGACCTCCTCATAGTATCAGCATGCCTGAGAAACATAAATAGCCGTATTGTAGAGGAAATGGCGAAGGGGAAGACGGTTCTGTATGCATGTCCCGAGAGGGAGCACCCGGCACTATATGGGAAGATAGCAAGTATAGTTAGATCGTCTAAGCCGAAGTCAATAACCGTTGTAACAGTTGATGGAAGCCCCCACTGCTTTCAGCTTCACGCAGCTGTTAACGAGGCTGAGTATATACTTGGCGAGAAGATCTATAGAAAACATTATGTTGTAGTTAATGGTGAGAAACTAATTGAGATATCACCAGATGCTGTAAGGGTTGCAAGATATCTTCACTTAGTAGATAAGCTCCTAAAAAGGAGTCCAGAGATTTTAGAAGAGCTCAAGCAACACAGCTTAGAGTACAAGAAATCGCTTGAACTTGAGCAACATTAGTAAGTTTTCTTATGTTAAGCTTACAAATTTCGGAGCTTGCCCGCTACGATGAAGAGAATTGGGAATAACACGATGACAGCTTATTACAATTTACAATAAACACCAGAAAACTGGGGTCACAACAAACATTTTACTAAAGACAATGAGAAAAACAAATTTGGTGCCAAGACCGATAGCAAGATAATTACCCTAGAGACAACTCTGCATCAACTGAATATTGCCTTTTACCTTTGCACTCACTGAGAAGTCTGTGGGGCCTAGGCAAGAAACATACACAAACTTGTAGAATGCTGGGAACTGGCTATGACAAATGAGAATTCGTAAAGATATGTAGTAAAAATGAGTTAGGACTTGCAAAAATTGATGATATTTTGCCTCATGATGCTTCACAGATGTGGAGACAGATGAAAAGTGACTATGGCAGGTCTTGAACTTGGTGATATCTGTAATATCCCCGGTCAATAGGTGAAATATCTATACCCAATTTTAATTTTAACAGTAGCTAAAACTTATTAAAGCGAATAGTGATAATAACCCAAAGCTTTTCTTCAATTCCCAATTGACAATTAATTATTTGCGATTCAAAGGCTTATAGGAAAAACAGATTGCTGGCTAAACCTATTTAAGAGGAGCTGAAATGTGGGCATAAGTAGTTACATTTTCATGATTTTATAGTATCTAAATTTAATTTATAATAAAGATGTGGATAAAAATGAGTTGATTTATGTTGTTGGCATAAACTGCTTTAGGTATTTGATTGTGATCTCTAAGTTCTTTAGAACTTCATCGTCTGGTGCTTCGAATGGTGGTATATATTCCAGAAGGAGGTAGACTTCTTTAGCTCCTGATTGATCTATTGCTTCAACTATTTTATCTGGTTTTATAATACCGATTTTGTTATATTCTTCTGTGAATGGCCAGTGCCTATCAGCTTTTCCATCGGTTTGCTGTATGTGTATGCCTGGGGATTGCGGAGCAAATCTTTTTAGCCATTCATATGGGCTTGCCTCTGCACCTTGCAAAGTGCATTGGTGGCCAACATCAATATTGAGCTTAACTGCCGCCCCCGAACCCTCGTTGGCCTTCCTCAAAACCTCTTCTGTTTCTGCCATTGTCCACGGAGTCTCTCTTGGGACTGGCATTGGCTCCCAGAGAATCATTTCCAAACCCTTTGCCTGCGCATATCTTCTCAGAACCCTTACAGCATCGTATAGAACTGAGTCTATGTATGCCCTTCTGCCCGGATCGTTGTAGTCCTTAACACTTTTTGCTGCTATGTGTCCTCCTGTAGCCTTTACACCTAACTTTGCTGTGAAGTCGGCTGCCTTTATATACCAGTCGAGGGCATCCATTCTCATAATAGGATCTGGATGTGATAGAAGGTTGAATGAGTATGCTGCGAGCCCTGTAAACGTTGAGTGTATAACTATACCATACCTCTTGACAGCATCTAGTATGAGCCCCGCCATATGATCTACTGCATCTTGTGTAGAGCGCGGGTCTAGGAGGTCGAATGAGAACTGCACATACTTTATATCAAGCTTCGCCACGATCTCGCTCCAATCCTCCGGCATTGGCCATCTTTTCACAGCCCAGCTGAGATTTGTGCCAAGTACGATTTTCGCCATTTCTACCACACCCAAAACTATTGTTGTGGGAGAGTTATAAACTTATACAACATTACAGCACTTATTACATTTAATCCCTTTAGAAATTAATTCGCCGCTTTATTCAGATGGGTAACTCCATCTCATCAATCAACTGAAACCGGTTTTCATCATCAAAATTTTTATGGATCAAAACACCTTTTATACATTAATTAAGCCCTCATTACATAAAAATTCGTTAGGGGTTGCAAAAATGTTTGACGAGGAGCCCACGATACTTCGTGACGAGTTTGTGTGCAAAGGTAGGAGGGTGGCTCTCTATAGAAGAGTTGTTAGATGGAGGAACAACATTATTGAGAAAGATCTTGTGAAATTTGGCAAGGCCGTAGTCATAGTGCCTGTTCTTGATGATGGTAGAATTGTTTTCGTCAAGCAGTGGAGAGCCTCTGTCAGCTCCTGGGTTTTGGAGGTTCCTGCTGGGAGGGTTGAAAATAATGAAGATTTGAAAGATGCTGCTTTGAGGGAGCTCAGAGAAGAGACAGGATTTGTAGCCGAGGAGCTCACACCCCTTGCAAGAGCTTTTGTATCTCCAGGCTACAGTGACGAGGTTCAAACAATTTTCGTTGCTAAGAAGCTTAGATTTGTTGGTGCTCAGCCAGAGGCTGGGGAGATAATAAATGTTGTTTATATGACTCCCCAAGAATATTTGAATAGCTTGAATGACAATAGCATAGCCGATTTGAAGTCTCTAGCGGCAATCCTCCTATACCTAAACTGCTCTAAAAGTGGTAAATGCTAGATACACAGAAAATGTTTTAAGTGTAATAACAGTATCTTATGATGCCGGGCTTTGGATATGAGCATTATACCCATAATATTCATGGTGTTGCTCGCTACAGCATTTGCACTAATTCTCCTAGGCTTTCTACTCATTTTCATAGAATCTTTAAGGGGGTATAGAGGAGAAGAAAAGAAGGTTGAAGGTGGGGCTGTCGTCATTATCGGGCCAATACCCTTTGTTTTTGGGACAAACAAAGAGGTTTCTAAAATCCTTGTGATATTAGCCATTGTACTAACGATAGTTGTTGCCATTACTTTTATAGTCTTAAACCAGCTTCTTGCACCTAGCTAGCGAAGTGGGCTGCCATGGATTTGTATAGAGCTGGAATAATCTTAATTGTAGCAGGGTTTATCTTACTATTCATCGCAGCTCTCCTTCCATTAATCATCTACCTTTTGAATCCCGCTACAGGTATGGGCAGTATCGAGGTTAGTGGAGGTGGCTGCATTCTACTATTTTTTATACCAATATGTTTTGGTGTAGGATCGCAGGCTATTCTGCTAATTATAGTAGCGCTGATTATCGCACTTATATTGATGATCTTTGGATACATTACATATAGAAATGTTAGAAACCTCCAAAGGAGTTTTGAAAAACATGAGGTAGTGTAAATAAATTGCTGGTTGCAGCAATCCTCGCGGGTGGGAGATCATCGCGGTTTGGGTTTGGTATTAATAAATGTCTTTATCCGGTTCTTGGCAGACCCATGATCCTTTACATATATAGCAAGATTTTGAAGACAAGATTTTTTGTGGACGTATATGCTATTGTCTCAATGAATGATGCTGAAGAAGTTTATAGCCTGGGATTGAATGTTATAATCGACAATTATTTGGTGGGGCCTCTACCAGCTGTGTACCAGGCTCTGAATATGTTTAGCAATGTCTTTATCGTTGCATGTGACATGCCTTTGGTTGATGTGAGTAGCATTGAAAGAATGGTCTCTATGTGTCCAGATGATGCAGATGCGTGTATACCAAAATGGGGGTCAACAGGATATAAAGAACCTCTTTTCGCTATTTATAGAAACAGCCTTTTGGCTCTATTGGAACGGTGTTTCCATAGAGAGGAGCTGAGCATAACCAAATGCTTAGATAATTCTGGTCGATTGGCAAACATCCTATATTTAGATGTCAACAAAATTTTTATGGATCCCTATAAAGAGCTATTCAATTTGAATACCCCTAAAGATCTAAAACAATTTTATATACTGTTAGGCGATGCCCATGTCTAGCTCTATTGATGTTGCCAAGTATAGAGCGACTGAAGAGGCCTTGAAGAGGATATTAAATTTGAGGCCTAGGATACTGGGTGTTGGGACCGGATCTACTGTAGATATATTCCTAGATCTTTTGGTGAAGAGACGGGAACTTGGGGATGCAAAGTTTGTGTGTGCCTCTCTCTATACAGCGCAGAGGCTTGTGGAAAACGGCTTTACTGTTTTACAGCTGAGTACTGTTGATAAGGTTGATGTGTATGTTGATGGAGCTGATGAGGTTGACAGAGAACTGAATATGATTAAAGGTGGTGGAGGGGCGTCAACACTAGAGAAGATAATTGCATATGCATCCAACTACAGAATCTATATGGTTGATTATACAAAGCTTGTGAATAGACTTGGAGAAAAACATGCAATACCAGTAGAGGTTCTGCCTGAGGCCCTCAGCATTGTATATAAGAGACTTAGGGAGATGGGTTTTGAAGCAACGATAAGATTTGTGAAAAGTGGGAAGTACGGCTATGTCGTTTCAGATACAAGGGGTGTTATAGTCGATGTTAGACCTTCTCAAGAATTTAGTGCTAGAGAGCTCGCATATACCCTAAAGAGCATCCCAGGAGTTGTTGAAACAGGTCTATTTGTGGATATGGCCGACGAGGTTATTGTTGGATATCCCGATAGGGTGGAGGTCCTTAGGAAAAACAAGGTATAGCTTATGTTCCTGTACAAACAGCCTCTACAGGCTTTGTCTTCAGCTGCTCTCTCAACGATATTATCATTGATAGTGTCCCTACGAAGTATCCTACCTCCTCCTTAGTGTTGTATATGTAGAAACTTGCCCTCACACTACCAAATCTCTTGAGCCTTTCATCAACATTGCTAGGTATTGATGTTGGTGGGGGATCCTCATAACTTATTCTAAGAGCGTAGTGAAGTGGGTGGGCACAGTGCATACCCGATCTAACAGCAATGCCAAAGTAGTCTAGTGCTTGTGCAACTATGTGGAAATGGAGATTCTTGACATTGAATGCTACCACACCTGTTTTATGTTCTGGGTTTCTAGGTCCATAATACCTTATCTCATCTCCGAAACTCTCTACAAGTAACTTTAGTGTATGTTCAACCAATTCGATCTCATGTCTTCTGACATTCTCCATACCAATTTTCATTAGATATTCGGCCGCTGTTGCAAGCCCTATTGCCGCCTCTATATTTGGTGTACCTGCTTCAAATCTCCATGGCGGGTCGAGCCACACAACATCATCTAGTGTTACATCCCTTATGGTGTCTCCGCCAACCTTGAACGGTTTTAGCTCTTGAAGCAAATCTCTCCTACCCCACAGAACACCGCTGCCCGTGGGACCAAGCATCTTATGACCACTAAACGCCAGGAAGTCTACCCCAAGCTCTCTAACATTTGTTGGGATGTGCGGCACACTTTGGGCGCCATCAGCAACCACGAGCGCCCCAACTTCTTTAGCCCTCTTAACTATTCTGCTAACATCGTTTATCGTCCCAAGAACGTTGCTTGCAATTGGAAATGCCACAACCTTTGTCTTCTCAGTGATTATCTCATCTAGGTGGTTGTAGTCTAGGTAGCCATCAGGTGTAACATTCACGTATTTTACCTTGGCGTTTCTCATCTTGGCTATGTGTCTCCATGGTAGCATGGAGCTGTGGTGATCCATAACTGTCAGAACTATTTCGTCTCCTTCATTGATGTTGTGAAGCCCCCATGAATATGCGACTAGGTTTAGACCTTCTGTAGTGTTGTTTACAAATATTATCTCATCCCATGAATAAGCGTTTATAAACTTGGCTAGCGTTTCGTGTGCCTGTTCATACATTTGGCTAGCTTCTTGGCTGAGAGTGTGAAAGCCTCTGTGAACATTTGCATAGTGATTCTTGTAGAAATTCGCTATGGCGTCTATAACTTGGATAGGCTTTAATGTAGAGGCTGCGTTATCGAAGTAGACAAGCTTTCTTTCATGGATCAATCTATTCAGTATTGGGAAATCCTTTCTAATTTCATCAACGTTTAGCATAAGTAGACACCATAGCGTCAGAATATTCTTCTCCAAAGAAATATAAGTTTACATCTAAAAACAGTGTTCTCTACAAAGACAGCTCAATAGTTTTGACTGGTCTAATCCTGTAATTATTTATAAACCTATTGGGTCGCTAACCTGTTGGTGAATAGCTATGTATGGCAAAGAAGATGAGAGAAAGTATGCAGGGTATTTGGAGGGGCTAGTCTCAATAATTGTGAACACCCTACTTTTCATAGTAAAGTTTTACTACGGTGTTCTATTCAATTCAATAGCTGTTATAGCAGACTCTATCCACACACTATCGGACTCATTAACATCAGTTGTTGTTATACTTGGATTTTGGATAGGGTATAAACCAGCTGACAAAGAGCATCCATTTGGACATGGTAGAGCAGAACTCGTTGCATCAACAGTTATCGGATCTATGCTTATAATGGTTGGCATAGACTTTATACAAAGAAGCTTTAACAAACTTCTATCAAGAGAAGGCCTTATTTTTAGCTGGATACTCGTTATAGTTCTAGCATCATCGGCTATAGCTAAAGAGCTTTTAGCGATTTGGGCTATAAGGCTAGGTAAAAAATATAATGCATCTTCCATTATTGCTGATGCCTGGCACCACAGAAGCGATGCCATAGCATCTGCACTTCTAGCCGTGGCAATACTGTTTGGCGAGATGTTGTGGTGGCTTGATGGTGTTCTCGGAATTGTTGTCTCGATAATGATAATAGTTGTTGCAGTGAAACTTGTTACCGAATCGGCTAGCGAATTGCTTGGGAAGGCTCCAACAAATGAAGAAATTAAAGAGCTTGATAAAATAGTTAGTGAGGTAAGCCCCATGGTTAAGGACTTGCATCATATACATGTACACAGATATGGCATGCACACTGAGGTAACTCTTCATATAAGGCTAGATCCAAATACAAGCCTAGACAAGGCTCATGAGATAGCGTCAGAAATAGAAAAGAAGATTAGGGAAAGGCTTGGCTGGGAAGCAACGGTTCATGTAGAGCCTAATATAAAGGAAAAGAAATAGCTTTGATCAGTACGTGCAATTATCATCATAGTATCAGTGCTTAGGCCCCTCATCATAGATGCTACCTTTTTATGTGGTTATGTAGCTACTTCTCTTTGCCACTGATTTCGTTGGAGCTTTTCTCGAGCTGAAAAATATTTGTGGCAATTTCTTGACTCTACCTCACCCAAACTCTATATAAATTTTGATTTTTGCGTGTTCTCGAATAAGGTAGTTTGTATATTGGTAGGCCCCAAGGTAGTAGAATTTGTTGTTCTAATTGCTCTAACACTCTCTATGATCAACAACATCATCATTACAACGACTATCTTCAACATCTCGAACACATCTCACGCTAAAAATATTGATTAAGCCGTTGGGAGTTTTATATCACTTCTCGTGAATTTTAATTACCTCTAATTACTTTCTTCTATTACTATCACCTTGACCTTCTTTCTGTGTAGTTTTGATAGCTTTTCTTGGTATTCTTTTGGTGGGTATATGAGGTATTTGCCAGCTGTTCTAAC
>JAVYNU010000010.1 GCA_038735125.1 Ignisphaera sp. | reverse complement strand
GAAGACGCAATACTATTCAAGCAAGCCTATGAAAAAATAAAAACCTAGGCACAAACAGATCTAGCGGGCCCGTAGCTCAGCCAGGACAGAGCGCCGGCCTCCTAAGCCGGTGGTCGGGGGTTCGAATCCCCCCGGGCCCGCCACAAAACATACAAAGAATTGAGGCAGTTCCCGATAAGTTTTTATACCTATTTTCTAGAAGGGTTATAGGTTATTAGCTCTAAAACATTACCAAGCATTATTGATACCGTTGTTGATGATAATTATTATGCTGTTGATGCTTATGCCGTATCAACCCCCGGCAAGAGAGGAACATAACCCCCGTATAGGGGGTTCCTAGAAAACAAAACAAACTAGGGATGTACCCATTCCAAGTTATCGCTAGGAGTACGTTCAACGAGGTTCTCGGCACCATAAACCTAATGCTCGTCATACTGCCGCATAGCCTCCCAGTAGAGGTAGTGAATTACCTGCACATACTGCTAAGCTACTATAATATATTTAGACTTTCATCAATGGGATACAGTACGTCATCTGGTTCCTCCTAAGCAGCTTTCTACGAGATAGAGGAATGAGCTTCACCGACATAAAGGCCATCTACGAGTTCTTCAAACGCAGGGAGGTGAGCAACGGCACGGTCGGAGACCTCATCGAGATGATGGCGAACAAGGGAATAATCGTGAAGAGGCAGGGCAGGTACTACACCGCTGTAGACGATGAGGAGCTAATCCTAGAGCTAATAGATGCTAAACGGGTTAGAAGCGGCCGGAAGGGTGCCAAACAATTGCTAGAGACACTTGCCACGGATTCGGAAGCAGAAGGCAGAGGCACCGCAAGGGAGAAGACCATTCCACTAGCTGTCAAGAGGGTGCTTCGCATTGCTGAAAGGCTAGTAGAGCAGGGTCAGACACGAAGAGCGCTGGGGCTAATACAGCACACCCTCGTAGGCACGCGGGAGAATGGAAGATGGGTACTGTGGATTGACGACATATTCATCTACTGGGAGAAGAAGGCTAAACCCAACTACCACTACTTCCGCTCCGAAAGGCTAGCGGAAATACTTCGGGATATGGGCTTCAGGCAGGAGTTCGTACACGTGCAGCCAGTAGGCGGCCTAATAAAGGCGTGCTTCCATGACAGTTACAGAGAAGCGAGGAAAATACACTACATACTTAAAACCATGGGACGGCTAGCTTAGGGATCGCCACTAATACTATATATAGCTGTCTACCCCGATAACACCGGGGGATTTAGGCTAGAAACCATCTATGGAGAGTTAGTAGCAGAGGTAAACTACAACCCCGCACAAGCACGTGCAATTACCAAACACCTCGTTGTGCCCGAAGAACACGTGAACAAGAAGAACGACAACACCTACTTCAAGTACCAGCGGTAAACCCCGAGAGCTATTCTCTCAGCGGAAAAACACAAGACCATCACACCCATAGCTATATCGTATAAATATTCATTTCAAGCAACACTCCAACATTCAAATCTGTGGAAACCAGTGGTGTAGGCTATGAGGAGTGGAGAGGGAAGTAAATATAATAGGCATACGAAGGCCTGTAGTAAAAAGCATTGCTATAGAGGGAAAACAAATACTGTCATAAAAGTTTTTTAACTTTCTTACCTTAACTTTATAACTTGGGGTGTAAAGTTGTCTTCTATGATTAGGCTAAATAATAAGGTTAGCATAGTGTTGATTGTCATAGGCTTGTCAATAATTGGTGGTTTGATATATTCATCTGCAATTGCAAGCAAGGAAAATAGTGTAATCCCGAAAAGCGACGTTGAAGCTGGTATTGATTTGCAACTCCTTAATAAATGGAGCTTCATAGTTGTAGAACACAATAGCAGTGTGCTGTACAAAAACCTGCAGAAAATCTTGACTTATAAGAACATTAACGCTTCGACAACAAGATGTGGTAGTGTATCCACGCTTGCTGGTAGCGAACTTTGGAAGCCGTCTATAGTCATATTGAATCTGTTAGACGAGGAGGTGTTGAAAGAGATAAATTCTTCTGCTAGAAACATCGATGTTCTTCGTGGACTTGCACGAGGCAGCAACTACATACTTTTTGTAGCAAATGATTCAAGAGTAATTCAGAGTATTAGTAAATTATTTGACCCACCACTCAGCTACATTAGCGAATCTAGAGTTACAATCACAAAACAGTATAAAGATGGAAGAGCCGAAACCATATCACAGAATTTGTTAATCGTTGTAGGCAGGACATATAGGAACATAGATGGGCGGCTAGTTCCAATCGATTTTACAGGCACAGTGCATATCGACGACTTCAACAACATAGATGATGCAATCCAAAAGGCATTGCTTAATACCCTAATGTTAGTTGTAAAAGCAGAAAATGATTTAGTACCTGGGAGGTGAAGGGGTGAGTATGATGAGGGCGATAGGCAGAGCGCATCTGTCGGTTCTGCTAGCTCTTTTAGGCCTGTTAGCAATACTATGCTTGCCTGATGTAAATGCTGGTGTGACACAACAAAATTGGAATTTGATATTGGTTGGTTATGGCTATCAAAGTAGTTCTTATGGTAACATATATTATTACTATGAAGTATATAAATTCGCTGGATATACACAGGCTGGATATCATGAATGGTATGCAGTGTATTTGAGAGATATTGTCGATCCTGTAAATCCCTCAAGCAATAATGATGGATTTACTGTTGCTGGAAAAGCAGGTCAAAGTGCTACTGGTGGAGGCGTTGGCCCATATATCTATGATAAATATGGTGTCTTTGGCATTTACAACTTGATTCCGCAGTCATCTCAAACAAGTTGTGCACAAAGTTGGAGTGAAACGTTTAGCGTATCAGCTTCAATATCTAAGAATGGGCCAGCCATCACTGCGAGCTATACTCAGTCAACATCATGGCGCGCAAATGGTGTATCATGGTCTCTAACAGACGTTTACCCCAAGAGCCATTGGGAGTTCTGGCACTGCAACGAACCTCCACCAAGTTCTGCAGAACTAGGAGCTGCATGGACATTTGAAATTACAGTAGCTTATATCAAAACATATCCAACATATCCAGGCACTCAAACGTATACAATAGAACTTGGCCCTGCTGCTGGATTCAGACATTGGTACCAGAGTTGTTTCTTGTTCTGGTGTTGGTGGGAGTGGGATTACTCGGTTCATTGGAATATCCCAGTAACAATAAGCTTTAGCAACAGCTAATATCCCAACTCATTTTCTATTTTTTCCCAATTTTCAAGACCATATATCTAGTTATTTTTATTATTAGTTTATTATAACGTTATGCGACACTAGGAGCTCCAGGCTCGAAGTGAACGGTATATATTCCCTCTGCGGTGAAAGAGTGTAGGTTGCTATGGTCGGCTCTAGTCCCTCGACGAATAAGTGGACTTCTAGACTGGTGTTCGACTCTACATGTAATGATACGCTTGCTTCTGAACCCGGTCTGGTAACGACTACCTTCTTCGATGGCTTTACGTACACTGTGTACCTCTGCTTCACCCCTGCTTCAACGCTCCTATCACTCTCCACAACAAGAGACACTGCGCTCCCCACTAACCAAGAGCCGGCAAGGCATAATTATGTGAGCAACAGTAAACAAGTAAGTGGTGAACCCATGGCCAGGCTCAGGCTCGGCGAAGAAGAGTGTAGAAGCCTCCTAGAGCTTAGAGTAGGAGACGATATCTCATCAGACGACTACAAGGGAATACTAGAACTATGTAGCGAATACATACGAAAAGCAGAGAAGCAAAGCCACTGAAGTCGGTGGTCGGAGGTTCGAATCCCCCCGGGCCCGCCACAACGCTAACATAATATCATATTATAAAGCAGAGGTAAGAAAAAAGTATAGTATGGCTCTTAAATACATAGCATGTGCTTGATCATGAAACATTAGCTAGGTTTTTGGCGCAAATTCATTGATGCAAAAACACGGTATAAAAACCCTATGCAATGACTTCAAAGATGCATATAACAAAATATCGGACTATCTCGAACACAAAGAAAATGTCTCAAGGTTTGTTTAAAATGTTTCAGTAACCAGTACACATTCTTTAGATACACCTTAGCTATTGCAGTATCCATATTTGTTGGAAAAATTATTGTAGGTCATATCACAGCAATTAATGCAAATATATTGGTGTTAACAACATCAAAGTTGCTAATAGGATTTTGCATTAGAATGGCAACTAAGGGATCACAGTCTACAATACCCTTGCTCTACATGATACAACTTTTGTTTTCAATAAAAATTTGGTGAAATTTATTGGTATGTTTTTCAGAATGGGCACTAAAAAGTGCTAAGGTGTTGTGGAGAGAGGTATAGGTATTGAACCATTACAAACCTATATGAAGCTTAAAACAACGGTCAAAGGATTGGTTTTTATCAAAACTTTTATACCTATACCCAATCAAAAAATCTTTGCAGGTATATAGCAATGAGTAGATGGCTATACGTAATAGTGGCTATCATACTTGTTGCGATAGTTGCCTTTGCAGCCTATTACTTGGTTTTCTCAAAGCCTGCAGAAAAAGTCTTAAGAGTTGGTACCTCGCCTGATTTTCCGCCCTTTGAATTTATAAATGAGAGTAATAATGAGGTTGTCGGCATAGACATTGACTTGATTAAGGCTATAGCCAATAAGCTTGGGTACAAGGTTCAGATTGTGAGCATGGATTTCGATGGGCTTATACCAGCTCTTGAACAGGGTCAAGTGGATGTTGTTATATCTGGTATGACCATAACTGAGGAGAGGGCTAAGAGAGTTGATTTTAGTATACCGTATTGGAAAGCTGATCAGGCTATAATAGTTGTTAAGGGGTCTTCCTATAGGCCGTCGTCTATAGAGGACCTGGCCAACCATGTTGTTGGTGTTCAAAGTGGTACCACGGCTGAGGAGCTTCTCGACGAATATGTCAATAAGGGGCTTAGCATAAATATTAAGAGGTATTCCTCATACACACTAGCAGTTCAAGACCTTATTAATGGCAGGGTCGATGCCGTTTTAGTAGACTCTCCCGTGGCCAAGGCTCTTGCAAAGAAATACAATGTTGAGGTGACAGCAACTATACAAACTGGTGAAGAGTATGGAATAGCTGTTAGAAAAGGCAACAAAGAGCTTTTGGATCAGATAAACAAGGCTTTGAATGAGATTCTTAATAGTAGTGAGTGGGATGCTATAGTCTCTAAATACACGGGCTAGAGTCCAGATGAGCCTTGCACAACTTTTTCAAACAATTTCATTCATAGCTTTGAATGGTATTGCAAACACCTTTCTACTGTCCTTTGGAGCTTTTTCACTAGGTCTTGCACTTGGCTCGTTGCTAGCCTTTCTACAAGTTCTTGGTGGTTTCTTAGCTAAGGTGATAGACTATGTCACAAGGATTTTCCGTAGCATCCCACCTGTTCTAATGCTTTTTATAGTGTTCTACGGTTTTAGAATAGATAATGTTGTTGCCGCTATAGTTGGACTTGGGATTATAAGCTCCTCATACCAGTCACAGATTTTTAGAGGTGTTATAGAAGCTGTTGCTGCTAGACAATTTGAGGCCGCTCTTTCAATAGGTTTTAGCAGATGGGATGCATTTCGCAATGTTATCTTCCCACAAGTGATATTGCTATCTATCCCGGCTTTGCTAAACGAATTTACAACGATTCTAAAGGATTCGTCAATAGCTTATGCTATAGGGGTTGTAGAGATATTCACTGTTGCAATAAACTTGGCTAACGCTAGAATGGAATATGCCCTCCCCTTAATATCTGTATCAATTCTATACATAATAATATGTCTTAGCATATCATATACCGCCAATCTAATACACAAGAAAATAGCTTTGCTGGGCTATGGTGGGTCGATATGAAGGTATTGTTAGAGGCTATAGATATCCACAAATACTTTGGTAAACAACACATTCTAAAGGGTGTTAGCCTATCTGTACCCGAGGGGGAGACAATTGTAATCATAGGGCCTTCGGGTTCTGGAAAATCAACTCTTCTAAGATGTCTGAACCTTTTGATAAAGCCTGATAGGGGGAGGATAATATTCGATGGAATAGATATAACAAGTGGGAACATAGATATTCACAGAATTAGGCAGGAGATAGGGTTTGTGTTTCAGAGCTACAATCTATTCGCGCATTTGACTGCAATAGAAAATGTTATGCTGGGTCTTGTAAAGGTTAAGAAGATGGGTAGAGAGGAGGCCAAGAAGGTTGCGGCCGAGGCTCTCTTGTCAGTTGGGATAACAGAGGATCTTTGGAGCAAGTATCCAGCCCAGCTATCTGGTGGTCAGCAACAGAGGGTTGCAATAGCAAGGGCTATAGCAATGAACCCGAGGCTTCTACTCCTAGACGAGCCAACCTCTGCCCTAGATCCAGAGCTTACTGTAGAGGTTTTGAAGGTTCTTGAAAAGTTATCTGAAAAGAGAATGACAATGATTATTGTTACCCACGAGCTCGGGTTTGCTATGAGGGTAGCAGATGAGGTTGTGTTTATGGAGGATGGTACAATAGTTGAGAGTGGCCCTCCAGAAAAGATTTTGCTCAATCCTGAGAAGGAGAGGACAAGAGCCTTTGTTTCAAAGCTAATGGAGCTATACAGGATGGAGAGGTTGCATAGATGATTGAGGAAGTGCTAAGGATTTTCACAAACTATGGTTCAGAGTTGCTATCTGCTCTAATTCTAACACTTGAAGTGACATTCATTTCTTTTGCTATTGGCCTCGGCGGAGGGGCTCTCATAGCAATTCTAAGAGCATCTTCGCCAAAGCCAATAAAAGCATTGATAATGTTGCTAGTAGAGCTTGTGAGAGGAACCCCCATGGTTGTACAGCTCTTCTTCATATACTATGCATTGCCACAAATCGGTGTGAAACTAGATCCATTCTCAGCAAGTGTTGTGGCAATGGGTTTAAACTCGGCTATTTACCAATCAGAGTATTGGAGAACAGCAATAAGCTCTATCCCAAGAACGCAGTGGGAAGCTGCATACTCTCTTGGATTAAATACTCTTGGTGTACTGGCAAATGTTGTTATGCCCCAAGCCCTTAGAATAGCCATGCCACTGCTTTCAAATGAGCTGATATACCTACTGAAATTCAGCTCTATAGCATATTTCGTTGCCTTGCCCGAGCTTGTCTACACAGGGAAGTGGATAGCCTCAAAAACATTTGCATACATAGAGATATACACCATCATAGCAATATTCTATATAGTCATAACACTATTTTTAAGCGAGATACTAAACAGAATAGAAAAGAAACTGTATATACCAGGACTAGCAATAAAAAGAATATAGGGCGGTAAAAAGAGTCAGAGCCAAGATGCACAACCCCTCTTTGGAGGCTCAAATCTATGTATCCTAGCAATAAATTTAGAGAGGTGTTCAAGATTTCTTACACTAGCAGGGGTAGATACAGGGTTTCGAGAAGAAACCTAGACGATCTAGTAAGGCTAGCCAAAACAGGTAAGGAGCTTATAAGTCTGTATATTGAGGTGGTTGAGTGGAGAGGGTTTCAAAGAGTGTTGGAGATAAAGATGTAGAAGAGATTGTTGAAAAACTCTATGGAGATTTTATAGAGAGGATTTTTCCAAGGCTTCAAGGGATCTATGATGAGGGTAAAAGGTATCTATTTTTCATAGCATGGCTAAACAGCGCATTTGAGCAGATGGGGATTGGAAGAATTGTTGTTACAGGGGGGTTTGCTGTGGAAATATATACTGGGAGGGTTTATAGAACTATGGATGTAGATGTAATCGTTGAGGGAGAGAAAGCAAGAAAGGTATTGGAGCTATTTCTAGAGAGGTTTTCAGAGAGGATTGGCAGAGGATTTCTACCAACCTATGAAATTCTCCAGCTAAAATCTATAGATATCGTCTCAACAGTTTACAGAAGAAGGGCCCAGCCAACAAAAATTATAATAGATAACCAGCATGCCTATCTAGAACCTATAGAAGAGCTTATAATAATGTATCTCGTTGGATGGAAGTATTGGGGGTCTACAGAGGATAGAGACAAGGCCTATTGGCTCTATGCCATGTGGAAAGATAGAATAGACCAGAGCTATCTAGATGCAAGGGCTAGGGAAGAGAATGTAGAGGATCATCTAGAGATTCTCAGAGGCATGCAAACTCCGTAGACAAAGATCTAATTGCCAAGGTCAGAACCAGACCAATGAAACTTAAGCTATATGTGATTGTCTAACCTCCTCCCGCCCTGAAGGGCGAGGGTTCCTGAGGCGATTCATCGGTTCCCCCGCATCTATTCCTGTTTACATCTGTCATTTGTGGGGCAGTCGAGGGTGGTCAGAGATCCCTCCATCTCAAGCAGTACTCTCACTGCCTTGGGCTCGGGGCCAACCCCCATCATTATGATTAGGGTTGGGAAACCCTCATTGCCCACCATCTCCAATCAACTCTATGCCTAACTACGCCAATCCTCCTAACAACCAAAAACAGTTTAAAACTTTTCGCCATCCCCGCCATAAACGGCGAGGCTTTCAGTTGTAAACAATAGTCGGTTTGGAATCAGTGATTAAACTAGGGAACAAAAAATTTGAAGAGGTTGAATCCCAATGAAACTTCATGATTTTAGCATCAGGTATGCTATTATTTTTGCATCCTCAATCAAGTTGTTTATCTTGCTGTACTCATTTGGCATATGGGCGGTATTGTCTAGTGTTGCCCATGCAACTGCTGGTATACCCAATTTTCTGAAGCTTGCTGCTAATGTTCCACCTCCAATCCCACCAATGACGGGCTCTACACCTCTTAGCTCTTTTAGTGCTTGAATTAATGTTTTTACTATTGGAGAGTCTACAAGTGTTGGTTGTGGAGCGTTGAATTTGTTTATTGTTTCAATCTCGATATCTGGATAGACATTCTTTTCAATCTCTTTTAAAAACATCTCTTTTACAGTAGAAGCAATGTTTTTGAAGCTCTTTAGAAGCTCATCAACGGGGTGCTCAGGTAGTATCCTACAGTCTACAACAACTTCGTGCTCTCCTGGAATAATGTTTGGTGACTCGGCTGTGTTTCTAACCATTGTTGGTTCGCAGGTTGTGTATGGAGGGTCGAATAAGGGGTTTTCTGATCCAAATCTATTTGCTATAAGGATGTTCATCAGATGTAGAAACTCTGTAGCAATTCTATGTGAATTAACACCTCTATGTGGAGTGCTAGCATGTATCTGAAAGCCTTTGAACCTGATTTTTAGCCAAAGGATACTCTTCTCAGCAACTTCTATGAATCTCCCATCACTTTTCCCATAGTCTGGAACCAGAGCAACATCATTTTTACTGAAAAGCTCTGGATAGTTACTGACAATGTATTCCATTCCATATCTAGAGCCAGCCTCCTCATCACTAACAAAAGCAAGTACAATGGTTCTCCTAGGCTTGGCCCCAGCATCAACAACAGCTTTTGCTGCTAGAAGAGACGATACTATTGCCTGTCCATTGTCTTCAGCACCTCTTCCATAAACCCTTCCATCAATAAACTTGGGCTCAAAGGGTTTTGTAATGGTCCATGCATTTAGATCCCCAGGTGGCACAACATCCAAGTGTGATACTATCCAAAGCTTTTCGCTAGTTTCACCCCTAATAAAGACCAGTATGTTTGGTCTAACACCATTTTTAGCTCTAGGATCATTCACATAAATTGTCTTGGTCTCGCCAAGACCCCAGCTCTTGACAACTTCGAGAATGTACATCGCTTTATCATATTCGCCTTCACCACCATAATCAGGATTTACACCCCTCTTCGATATGATATCCATTAGAAGCTTTACAGCATATTCATGCATTCCATCAATTCTATTCAAAGCATCCTTAAGCATCTTATTGCACCAGCTAATACCTCTACCAACTGGCACAGCTTTCTAAACTTTTTCTAAATGTTTGCAAGAAAACACCCGTGAGAAGTACTGCAACAACAAGCTTACTTCTAAATGTTGGCAAATGAGATCTCAAGTCCACATAACAACACCATATCCTTTCATCTTCAAGAAAGCTATTACTTAGCTTAGCTCTAGGGATAGTAACAATATGAAATATGTGACATTCTAAAATTTTCAACATTGGATAGCTTGAGCTGCTTCTCAGATAAGCGATGTCTCACAACCTCCATGGGCAACATGCTCTAGCTTTACAGCAAAAGATAAAGATGCTTCATAAGCATTTTTATTTGCATCTGATTAACTATTGTGGGGTGAGGCTATGTACAGATTATTGTATCCACTGAGAACATATTTAATTGTCTCGGGAAGGCTTGGCGAAGAGGTAAATGTTATGGCTGCAGATTGGGTAACAGTAGTATCAGCAAAACCCTTTATAGTCGCTGTTTCTATTGCTCCAACTAGATACACTTACAAACTTGTGAAGAAGTATAAAGAATTTGTTGTAAGTGTTCCAAATGTGAACATGCTAAAAGATGTTTGGGTAACAGGATCCGAACATGGCCCATCGAAAATCGCTAAAACAAGGATAGTTTTCGGCAATCCATCGAAGATAAGAACCCCGATAATAGAAAATGCTTTAGCAAATCTTGAGTGCAAGGTAATTGGTGAGCATCTATATGGAGATCACGAACTCTTTGTGGGAGAAGTTTTAGCATATCACTATAAAGAAGAGGCTTTTAAAGGTGGTGAGCCACAGTTGGACGCAGGATTCTTGGCACATATAGCCTTCAATAAGTTTATAACGTTTTCGAAGGAGGTGTTGGAACCGCGAATTGATTGACTAATTACCTGATTTTCAACAGCTTTGGTAAATGAATGTACTATAATCAATGTTTTTATTTAATCCTTTCTTCAAATCTACAATGATAATGTGGTGCTATGTAAATAAAGAGATCAATAAGAGTGTTAATGATACAGGTACGCCAAAGTTCATTGTATTCATCCTTTTAGAGCTTCTAAGCATTTGATTGTTGTAGACATGTCCATATGTGCTTTCATTTATTGGCATGCAATGCTAAATTTGGGTGAGAGGTCTTTACGCATAAGCAGAAGAGTATATAAAGGCTGGGAGGCAACGACTATTACCTAGATGAAATTTGGAGGGCCCGTAGCTCAGCTAGGTAGAGCGGCGGGCTCCAGCTAGACTCTATGGGTCTGTCGACCGCATGGGATGAGAGGAGGCTGGAGCGTTGAGGAGAGACCCGTAGGTCGGGGGTTCAAATCCCCCCGGGCCCACCACGTACTACTCTAAGCATTTGACTAGCTGTGGGAAGCTTGTTATAATAGTTTCTACCCTGGTGATCGCTGGGGGGTGTGCGGAGAAAAGCTCTGAAGAAACACCTCTTTTACTTTTCTCTCCTTGACTAAGAAACATGAGAAGTTTTAGATAGGAGCAAGGATTAGAGGCATGTGATACTGCAAAGAGATCAGCCTCTAATTCGTATCTTCTTGCTATATATCTTAGAATTATCTGAATAATGATATACATAGCTATGAACATTGTTATTATCAATACCACATCTATTATTGATTCTATGAATTGCAGAATATAAATAGTTGCACCAACAACTATAGAGAGTAATGCTATAGCAATGAATGCTATCTTTATGCTATGTCTAAATTTACAATGGGCATATTCATGTAGCAATACAGCCTCTATATAATCTATTGAGAGACTGCGAAGAGCACTAGTCACAACAACTGTTCTGCATGACATTCCAAACACAAGCGCATTATAGAATTGTACATCCGATTCTTTGATATTTTTAAAAGGCTTTGTGCCTATTCTCATTGCTATTCTGTTGGAGAGCTCAACAAGCAACTCATCATTTATAGGCCTTGCTCTAAGCCACCAAAGCTTAAATCTGATAAACCTTATCAACCAATCTAGATGCCGCTTATTAGTTAACATAATATTGGCTCACGTTCGGCGGGGATTTCAAGTCTGATCGATATATCTAATTACTTTTAAATATTTTTGATGCTTGCTTCACTCCATTTTTAATTCCTCTGCTTTGTCTAGCATCCTTATTGGGGTACTTGGTATGCATCCAGAGCCTGATACATGCTTTACCCGCTTTTAGCCAAGTGTTCATAGCTTCACAAAAATCTCTGTCAATCACAGAATAACATCTAATGTAACTGATCCTTCCTCAGCCCTGGGTTTAAAGATCCATAGCAATCTACTAATACGCAAGTTTATGGCAATATTAACCGCAATTCTGCTAGTACACCATATAGCCTCTGGAAAAAGTTGAATATTTCATTATTATATCTTTTTATATCGGAGAATAGCTGATGTCTAAACGGTTGCTTCCGCCAAGAGGGGTTCTGGTTTCATTGTGGTTCGTGATGGTTGATTTCACTGTTTGTTACAACGATTCTAATAACAATAATGTTAATGGTTGTGATGAGGAGATATGTTATCTTGGCTAAGCAAAAAGGTGCAGAGATGGTACGTGATCTGCGAATAAAGCGTAACCCTTGTCGCTGGCACAAAAATGTTATTTTTAGATAGGGTAAAAGTGCTAGGAGAAATCATAGTCAAGAACACTGAGACTGAGGTGCACTATACTATTTTAGTGTGAGACTTTTTCTTGGTCATTCCTTTCGTTATATAATCAACTATTTTTTTGTAAGGAGCTCTAGGAACTCCATCAATAATTCTATAGTATATTGTGAATATTTCTATACCATCTAAAAACTCTTTTAATGGTTCTTCGGCTATAACCATGATGTTATTAACTATTTTTGATATAAATGAAAGTCTCTTTGCCACTCTCTCAGCGAGCTCCCTTCTCCAGAAACCTATAACCTCTACGTAGAAAATATCGTTATTGGCTCTAATCTCGAAGTCAGGCATATAAATAGTGTCATTGATTATTACAGGATCTTCACACTTAGATATTTTGAGTCCCAGCACCTTCAACGCTTCATATATTCTCTCAAGAATGTTACTATCAAACACAGGTTTTATTAAGAGCCAGTGGTCAAGCGAAAGCTGGGGAACAATATCGTTAGATAGCATACGAACCTTAATATCCGCCCATTTAGCATATAGAATTGCATCTATGTACCAATAAGCTTTGCAATCACGCAAAAGTGGGATGATTGTTAAAAGTGTTTGTGCTATTCTGTAGCCATATCTCGATGCCTTGCCAAATAGTCTCTTAGGACCCTCAATCATGATTGTATAGCCATTGTTTGCGTATTTAGCGTCCCATAGAATTCCATAGAGCTTCGAGCTTCTATTGATGGATCTTATAATGTCTTTGGCTGGGCAATCTTCTCCAAAGTATATAACAATATAGATACTATTTCTGCACAATGTATTGAAAACTTGTAAATTGTATTCCTTCACCACCTTATCTACAGAAGGCTCCTCAACTTTCTTGATGACAGCTTTGTCTATCTCATCACACCACAAAACCTCATCTAATTCTATTGACTTTGGAAGGCGAAGAGCATGTATAACGTTTTTTATAATCCTTCGTCTATTCTCTGAAGATGCAAAGCCACCAAACCTCTTATTGATTTGCTGAAAAGCTTGTATCCTCAGAACCTTGGGGGATACAGGTGTATCGCATACTTTCATATCGCGTAGAGGAGTATAAAATCCTGTCATAATCTTTCTTATAGCTTTAAAGAGTTGTCTATCTCCAATAGCTATTCTTAGCTCATTCCAATCAACATCTCCAAACCTCATACCGACAATAGAGCTGTAAAACTGTATAATGGAGTTGACTAAGTCTTGATCAGAAAGTGTGTCCAAATATCTTGGTTTGTAGAGTCCTTCCTCAAATTCTTTAAGTGGTATATCGAACAGGCCTAGGGTCATTGACTGGCCACCTGCATATTTTGTTCAGCTTCTTTCATCTCTATTGATGGTTCTATCTTACCAATTTTAGTGACTATCTCTATTAGTAGAGGCTGTTTGTCTCCAGGCTTAAGTATTTCGAGTATCCTCTTAACGTAGTCTCTACCAGGTATCACACCACTCACAACTATTGCCACATTTGGCTCTGGAAAGTTGTCAAATGTTTTATCAAAGATTATCGATGTAGCCAAGACCCTTATATCGCCATATCTGAACATCTTGAGATAAACCCTCTTCTCATCCTCTGGAGTATCAGGCAATATCCTGGGAATAAGAAGTTGTCTAGCTATTCTCCTCACAACCCCTGGATACTTAGAAAATATCAAAATCTTCTCGTTTTCAAACCTCTTCAAAAGACGTTCCACAACCCTGATCTTTCTATCAATGTTCAAAACTATTTTCCTTGCTTTTAGCCTAGCTCTCAGCGCCTCTCTGGCCCCTTGATCTAATGGACTCAGCTCCAAAACTCTTCTAAACCTTTCTCCAATGTCTCTAGTACTTGGGTAAACAGATCTACAATAATTTAGATACATCTTCATAAGTCTTTTATATTCTTCATACTCCTCTCTAGATAGCCCGACATGAACTATAAACCCCTTTGGACTCCTAAAACATTTCTTTTCGCGAAACTCATTCAAGCTTATGCTGTAGACTATTGGCCCAAGAACAGCTTTATAGTATCTGTGTAGCCCATCATCTCTATTCGGGGTTTGGGTCAAGCCTAGTCTATATGGAGCTGTAACATTGTTTAATGCATTTCTATAGGTATCGCTAACAGCAAAGTGGCACTCATCGGCTATCAGCAAACCGAAATAAGTTGGCACTTTCCATAGGTTGGAAGATGCCATGTCATATGTCATCACTGTTATCTCTTTAATCTCCCTTCTCCCACCACCAAAGACGCCAATATCCTTGAGAGAGACATTCAGATACTTGACTAGGTAGCCAACCCACTTATATAAAGAATCTATGCTTGGAACAAGGATAACAGTTCTGACCTTCAGTTCATCAATAGCCTTTAAAGCTATAGCCATTCTCCCAGCACCAACAGGCATAACAACAATACCCCTGCATCCAGCCTCCTTCCACGCTTTATAGGCCTCCTCCTGATAGGTTTTAAGAGCGATGCTAAAAAATGATTTAAAAGATGCTCTGTAATCTATCTGAAATCCCAGCTTAACTCTATATCCACCCTCATTAAGATGATCAAGAATCATGTGTAGAGCTCTTATCCTTGCTTTAAACACTTTGGAAATTAGATCATATCTTACAATCCCCATCTCAAGTAGTGAACCCAGAACACTTGTATTCAATGGGTATAGATGTAGCGCATCATCTTTCAGATCAACGAATACATGGATAGGCTCAGAAGAAATCTTTTTAAGATGCTCCAATGCTCTTAACGGTATGTTTATCCCAAGCTTATTTACAATAAATTCTATAGTTTTTTCAAATCCATAGAAAGAGACCTTGGCAGGATTTAATCTATATATCCATGTATGTGACTCCACATCGTATTTCACAATATCTGCTATCTTATCCAATTCTGAGAAAAACTCGTTGTTAAGTTTCTCATTTATAGAGAAAGTTATTGTCATTACCCCCACTCTTAGCGTTAAAGACCTTAAAAAGATAATCAAGAACCTCGTTTAGGTCTTTAAACCCTAGCAACCTCCTAATATCCTCAAGCTTTTTTGCAACATCTCTAGAAACCTCTATCACAACATTGTTTACAGAGCCAAATGACACGAATCCATCTAGAATCTGAGCCACATCTTCAAGTTTCATTTCATTAAATTCAACAGAGTCTATAACATCTATCCCAGCATCCAAAAGCCATTTCTTTATATTAGCTGGAATCTCCTTCCTCGATACAAGAACAATCCTATTAGGCTTGTAGGTGGATTTGTAGAGGAGAATAAGCTGATACTCTTTTACTCTCAGAGACGACCCCTCCTCAATCCTTCTCCTAACCTCAGTTTTCTTAATGCTCATCGCCTCTCCCAACCCCTCGAAAAGACCTTCAATCCATTTGGACTTCCACTCCTCGGCTGTTAGAGGTTTTCTGAAATAGCCTCTAAGATCCCTTGCTCTTTTCCACCAATCCTCTAACTCCTTGAACTCTAATATCACCTGTGGTCTCTCGATTGGTGGATTATTAGATAAATTAACTATGTCTAGAACCCTTCCACTATACACCATGACATCAAGTCTCAAAGCAGTATACAAACCCCAGACCTTCTGCAAATCACTTGTATCCTCCCAGCTAAGAGGCCTTGGAGCTTCATGGAAAAAACTCAAATAGCCCTTTCCAATATTGAACAAAATAAAGTTTGGTGGTATAACCCCAAGCTTCTGTTTTCCACTCCGATCAAAGTTTAGATATCTGTTCTCTGGATAGGCAATGGTGTAGCCCATTCCGCCTAAGATTTTCATTATAGAGGCCAGTGCCCATATCTGATAACAGCTCCTCAAATTAGTTCTAATAGATGTTGTGATTGCTTGGAGCACCTTGGAATAGAAATCCTCTAGCCCCATACCTTTCCTAACAAGATCATAGGCATAGTTAAATATCTTTTTCTTTAGATGTTGAAAAGGGTCTAACAAAAATGATGAGAATTCTTTAGAGAAGGTATAGCCAGGGATATTGAGAAGCTTGGTTAACTCATCAAGAATCTTCTTTGTATGGGAAATCCAATGATAGATAGTTGATATGTCATTTCCTACCACAGACTCTATAACACAGCTTCTAAAATTGTCAAATAAACTTATACTATCAACATTATCAAATCTGATAATTCTATTCGAATCAATGTGAACGCTCTCTCTAATCCTCATCAGCAATTCCTCAGCATCGCACATAATCTCATTAACCTCATTAAAAGAGGAGAATGCTACAAAGGTAATAAACATTTTGTAAATGTAATGCTGATTAGTAGTATGAGGAACTGTAAAAATATAATGATAAGGTAGAATTAATTGAACATAACAAGAAATTGCTTAGGACTCATATAACCTCTGATAAGTGCTGCTCTATATACTGCGCATGGTCAACTATTCTCTCTATATGTCTCATTATCAGCGCCTTTACTGCCTTCTCTCTTGAAACAACATCACTAGTTGTTATCTCTCTTAGTATATCCTGGTACTCTTTATCAACATGGTTATCAACCTCATTAACTATTTCAATTCTCTTCGGCGAAAAGTCTACAAGATCACTTAGTGCAGCATCCAATGCCTTTAGAGCTTCTTTAAATATGCTAGAAATGTTTTGGATAGTTGATATGGCGGAGACTGGCATTAGTAAAGAGTCTATTCGTGCTATTTCTCTACAGTAACGAGATATTCTATACACATCATATGCTATGCTTATTAATGCATGTGCTGATAGAAGCTCCTTTCCCAGGGGCTGTCTCCTAGCTATGAAAACCAGAACCTCTGTTACAAACTCTCTTCTAATTTTATCTAATATCATCGATAAATCATCTATCTCTTTCCAGAGTCTCTTTCTATCCTCTAAACTATTAGCTAAAAACAGATTCATTGTGTGCCTGGCTATAGCCCTGGTGTTTTCAGCCATGTGAAGCAATATCACTTTGAGTTTCTCAAGTTCTGAAACAGTTAGAGACAACTATATCTCGCCTCTCAAAAGCTTTTGAGCAAGTTCTGTGGATGGCCTTAAAAATATTTGGTTGGCTGGCCCCTGTTCAACAACCCTACCATCATACACTATTGTTACGTAGTCTGCAACTCTTGCTGCCTGATGTGGGTAGTGCGTAACCATAATGACTGTAATCTCATCTTTTAGAGATACTATAGCCTCCTCAAGTTTTCTAGCATTAACAGGGTCTATGTTTGCTGTTGGCTCGTCTAACAATAGAAGCTTTGGCTTCATGGCAAGCGCCCTTGCTAAGCAGAGCCTCTGTTTCTGTCCCCCGCTAAGCTGGTGAGGATAGTCATGGAGTCTATCTTTAACCTCATCCCAAAGCATAGCCTTTTCAAGAGCCCATTTGACAATAGCATCGAGGTCTTTCCTATTCTTAGCAACACCGTTAATTTTCGCAGCTATTGCAACATTCTCATATATGGTCATATGTGGAAACGGGTTAGGGGTTTGGAACACCATCCCTATATATCTTCTAAGTTCATATGGATCCTTATTCAGCGCATCAAAGCCTAGGACTTTTATTACACCCTCGATTCTAGCATCATGATTTACATCTATAAGCCTGTTTATAACTCTTAGGATGGTTGTTTTCCCAGAGCCTGAGGGACCCATAATGACATAGATGGAATTGTACGGTATCCTCAAACTTATGTTCTTTAGTATGTGTCTATCACCTATATATACATTGACATTCTCCATCTCAACAGCATACACTACAACTTCACCTCTCTAACAGCAAGTTTAGTAGCAATGAAAATAATTAGGTATGCAAGTAACAACAGTGCAGCAGCACCCCACGCAATCTCCTGGAAGTTTCTGTAGGGGGTGAGTATATAGTCGAATATTAGAAGTGGTAGTGCATCTGTTGGCCCCAGAATAGATGTTGATACACCTATTCTATACCTCCCAACGGTGAATAGTAGCGCGGCTGTTTCGCCGAGTATTCTAGCCATGGTCATAAGAACTGCTACCAAAAAACCTCTTCTTATAATAGGTAGAAAAATTCTTATGATTGTTTCCCACCTAGACATAGCTATAGAGTATGCAGCTTCCCTATATATCTCTGGTACTGAGCGCAGATATGTTGAGAAGTATGTGTATGCATATGGGAGAGAAACTATTGTTAACGCTACGGCACCTGCAAGTGTTGAGAAGGTTCTCATGGGAACTACAATGAGGAGGTATACAACCATTGAGACTGCTATTGTTGGGATACTGGCCAAAGACTTTGCAACAACATCAACAGCTATAGACAGGGGGTTTCTAGGAAACTCGTTAACCATGATGGAAGAGAACAAGGCTATCACAATTGTTATTGGGAGGGCTAGTGCTGTTAGCATTAGGGAGCCTACCAGCGATGGTGCTATACCACCAACCTCTTTTGATGTTGGGGTTGGTGGGATGCTTGTGAAGAAGCTAGGGCCAGCTCTAAGAATAACTGACAGTCCGTTGGCTAGGGTTACAACTATCAAGTGTATGATTGGTGTGATGGCTATGATAGACAGTATCAATATTACAGCAAAGAATATTCTATCCTTTGCTTTTCTCCACTTATACAACTACCCTCCTCCTCCACCTACTCATTAAAGACAGACCAATAAAGCTAAGGATAATTGCAATAACTAGGACAACCAATGCAGATGTGTATAGAACCGACTCTGCATACCTATAAAGGTAAGCATTGCTAAACTGAGAAGCTATTAGAGCAGAGACTGTATACCCTGGCGAAAATATGCACGAGCCTAGATACATTGAGTTGCCAATTGTTGTCACAGCAATTGTTGTTTCGCCCAAAGCTCTTGCAAATCCAAGTATAACCGACGCTATTATAGCCGGTTTTGCTAGCGATAGCAACACCTTTATCGTTTCATATCTTGTTGCCCCAATGCCTAGACAAGCCTCCTTATAGGTTATTGGGATACTCTCATAAGATTCAAATATCATTGCAGTAACGTAAGGTGTTATCGATATCCCTATGGATATTCCTGCAGAAAATAATGTGAAAGCTGTGACTGGTTTGCAAGAGAATATGGGTATGAAGGATATGTACATGCTTAGAGGATCCATAACATAGGTTTTCAATATTGGTGCTAGGTACATAGATGCCCACATAGCATATATAATTGTTGGCACACCACTCATAAGCTCGACAATAGACGATAGAACATCTCTAACCAAATCATGTAAATACTCAGCTAATAGAATAGCTAGTGGCACTGAAAATATGAGTGCCGTTGCTGTAGCCAGAATAGATGTTGTTATAGAGCCTATTATCGGTGCTAAAAGACCATATCTACCGTGTTCAGGATCCCATACACTGGTTGTGAAGAGGCTATAACCAAAGGTGTTTAAAGCATCAAAAGATCTTGAAATAAGGACAAGAATAGCTATAGCAAGTATGGCTAGGAGAGAAATCGAGAAGGGTATGAGTGTTAGGAAAAATAGCATGTCTTTTCTACTAATCCTCATAATGTCTTGCCCTAAGACGATATTATGTTTGCAGCCCCAATTAAAAGGTTTCTGATATTCTCAGGTGGTGCAACATATCCTTGTATAATGTGTTTATAACCTTCTTCAGCAACCCACTTCAGAAACTCCTTTATCGCCAAAGCCTTTGTCGAATCCCCATATTTCCTCCATAGTATTATATGTGTTGGCGCTGTTATGGGATAGCTATTTTCGCCAGGAGCATAAACAATTTGATACGCATCTTCGCTAAAGTCGCTGAGTGGCGATTGAGGTAAAGTGGCTTTTTCTAGAGAGGCTATTATCGAACTATTGGATGGCGTCACGAAAACCCCTGCAGCATTCTTTATTGCAGCAACAGGAAGGTTATTTAGTATTGCATAGCTCCACTCAACATATCCAATGGTATATTGTGTTTGCATAACTATCTGGGTTACTCCCTCACTGCCCTTGCTACCCACACTCCTACCAGATGATATAACAGGCCAGTTAACGGTTTTCCCTACGAGGTCTTTAGGCCACGAACCATTAGTTGATTTGTATAGAAATGTTGTGAATACCTCTGTTGTCCCGCTCGCATCGGTTCTATAGACAGGTCTTATCTCTTCATGTGGAAGCTTATTTGCTATGTCAGTGTTGAGGCTTTTTATCCTTGGATCATCCCAGTAAACTATAGATCCCTTGTAAATATCTGCCAAAACAGATCCATCAAGCTTCAAGATGTAGTTAGAAGGGATTTCAGGCACATTGTATACTATTGCAACTGCTCCAGCAAGCCAAGGAATCTGTAAAACACTTCCATTATACTTTAACCACATATCTCTCGATAGAGGCGGATCCGAACAGGCAAAGTCGGTTACATTCTGGAAGAACATGCTTAGACCCGCACCACTTCCCACAGATTGGTAACTAACCTTTATACCTTTTTGAGAATAGAACAATTGGATCCACTCATTTAGCTGTGGATACACAAGTGAGGAACCAGCTCCTTGGATTATAACATTGTATGTGGTCTGAGGTGTTTGTGTTGTTATCGTTGTTCTTGTTGTTTGAGTCATTGTTGTTTGGGGGGAGGCAGATGGAGGTGCAGTCTTTATGAATAGGTATGAGAGTACAGCTACAACAATAATCGCTATTATGATTGTTACCAAAGCTTTTCTGTTCATCTTTTACCCCAGGGTCTATGTCTAAGGATAAAAGTATATAAATCTTGCTAATGAATGTTTATAGAATATAAGTATAGCACTATAAGTACATTATTGAATATGTATAAAACATTCATAGATTTAAACAAGGTATATATAGCTTTTTGCATCTAATTATCTATCAGTTTGATTCTTTTGCACAATCCTTACACTAATGATTCTAATACTCTTTAAAGGCTGCGTATAACCAGAATCTCCTTCAGTGTTAACACATGTAACCATATTTGCTTTTCTATGCCACGGAATAGCTACAACCCCTCTAGGAACCTTATCATCAGTTCTAGCATAGAACATTTCTTTGCCACACTCTGTCTCAATTTCTATTAAATCCCCATTATCTATCCCCATGGTTTTTGCATCAAACCTATTTATTATTGCAACATCAGCATTGTTGTCTATACATAGAGATGTGTTATAGCATAGACCAGATCTGTATGTTGTTAATGTGAGGTATCCTCTCTTGTTGTCCATTTCTTTGTTTACAATCTTTGAAAACATTGCCTTGCCTGAAGGTGTTTCAAATCCGTTTTGGTATAACCTGGAGATGCATTCACCATTTTTGCAAGGCCATATAACGCCATTTTCATTTTCTTTTAGTTTCTGTGGTGTAATACCTCTGTATATGGGCACTACACTACTTATTTCAACGGTTATGTCCTCTACTGATCCATATTCTCTCCAGTTGCTTAACCCGATCATTCTACCTAGCCGCTCAATTATAACCCAGTCTGGTAGTGCCTTCTCCGGCGGATCCAGCACCTTGTATGACCATTGAACCCTCCTCTCCGAGCTTGTGTAAGAGCCCTCCTTTTCAATACGAGCTGCTACAGGCAGCACATAGTCTGTGTACTGTATGGTTTCACTCCATCTAATTTCATGAACAACCACAAGCTCGATGTTCTGAAGAGCCTTTCTAACTATTGCCGAGTTTGGGTGGCTTATGACAGGGTTTTCACCGATTATGAATAGAGCCCTTATATCCCCCTTTAAAGCCTTTTCAAAAACCTCGATGCTTGTGTACCCCGGTTCACTTGGAATGTTATCGATGTTCCACACATTTTGGAATAGCTTTCTCTTGTGGTCGTCCTCAACCCTTATATAGCCTGGAAGATAGTTTGGTAGTGCACCCATATCGCAAGCGCCCTGGACATTGCTCTGACCCCTCACAGGATACAATCCACAGCCTCTTCTACCAATATAGCCTAGAAGCAGAGCCAGATTAACTATAGCCGAGACATTGTTCCACGCTGTCACATGTTGTGTTACACCCATTCCCCATAGTATAGAGCCGCAACCAGCCAAAGCAAACTCTTTTGCTGCCTCCTCAACCAAGCTCTTCTCAACGCCAAGCTCCTCACATTTTGATACATTGTAAAGTTTTGCAATTTGATAGAATTCCTCGAAACCCTCCGTCATTCGAAGAACGAAACTCTTGTCATATAATCCGCTAGAGATTATTATGTTTGCCATGCAGAGAAGAAGCTTATAGTCCTCCCCAGGTCTACTTACCTGGATAAATATATCAGCCAATCCGGCTGTTTCACTCCTCCTAACATCAACTACAATTATCTTGGCACCCCTCTTTTTAGCCTCTAAAATCAAGGCTGCTAGAGGGGGATGTGTAGCAACAGGATTATAGCCAATTATAAGAATAGCCTTTGAATACAATAGATCTGAGAAAGGATTTGTTTGAGCTCCAAACCCAAGCGATTTAGCAAGGACGTCAACGCTTATTGCATGGCATAGCCTTGCACAATTATCTATATTATTGCTTCCAAGAAATCTAGCAAGCTTCTGAATCAAATAGTTTTCTTCGTTAGAACATTGAGAGCATCCTATAAAAGCTATAGAAGAGCCTCCATACACCTTAACAATCTTCCTCAGCTCTGTAGCTATATCATTTAAGATGCTACTCCATGTGGCTTCTGAGAAGATATCGCCTCTTCTAACATATGGATATAGAACTCTGGTAGATGGGGATATAAGATTCATTATTAATGAGCCTTTGAAGCATCCATAGCCATATGTAGAACCATTTTCTTTATTTATGTAAATACTGCAACCATATCCGCAAAAAGGGCAAACAATTCTTGAAGTCAATCTAGATCGCACCAATGAAAATATATTAGCAAATCCTAATTTAAGCAATGTATTTACATAAGCTATGTAATGATGTGATTATAATAAAGCAATTTAAGTATTGCAAGCATACAATTCCTTCCAGACCAAGGCAAATACATGATGATCCCTTCATGCACTGAACCCCACATGATGTGTGCTGGGATATCTGATGAATTTTCATAAGCAACTGAGGAGGGATATAAGAGATCTCATAACCAACATCGTTTCGTATAACGCTATAGGCGTTAGCTATAGTTTTTGGAGGCAGAGGCCATGGATCATAGCAGCCATTGCTAAGGGGAAAGCTGTTCTAGATCTTGGCTCAGGTCCTTGCATAAACGGTGTAGCAGCGGCTCTTAGAAATGGTGGATATGTTGTTTGTCTCGACATCTCAAAGACAATGGCTCACATGGCTAGATACACCATCAATAAGTTCAATGTACTTGGTGATGCTGTGGTGGCAGATGCTTTGAAAACACCTTTCAGAAGCAACTCCTTCGATGCTATCCTTGCTATTGCTGTTGTTCACCATATTCCAAAGCCTTTTTTGTCTATGCTATTTTCAGAGGCTAGGAGGATCCTAAAGGTGTTGGGCATATTTGTTGTGACTGTGTGGTCTTGGAGACATAGAAGATTTGCTTTGAGAACTCTTTTCAACACCTTTTCTACACTCTTTGGCACGCTAGGGTATTTGAGGAGATATGTGATTTTTTGGAGAAGCAGAAGAGGATATTTCAAAAGGGTTTACTACCTATATGACTTAAAAGAGCTTGTTGAGACTATAAAAAGCTCGTATATGGTGGTTGCTTCGAGTGGGTATACATGGTATATTAAACAAGATAATAGAAATGTCTATGTAGTGGTGCTAAAGAGCAGGATTTGACACATCATCTAAGTTCTTTAGCCATATATGGAGAGCCAGAAGGTCTTCTATACCCATGCTTTCTATAATACTCTCTTGCACCAACACCCGAAAGTACAAGTATTTTTCTACAGCTAAACTCATATCTAGCAATATCCTCGGCTGCAACAAGGAGTTTCGAGCCCCAGCCACGATGTTGCCAACCATCTTCATCGTGATCTCCGATTGGTATCTGAGGGCCATATACATGCAATTCTCTTACAATTGCTGTTGAAGAGTCTATCTCTGGTCTGTACGACTTGGCCGATGGTATTCTAAGCCTGAGTAAACCAACTAGCACATTGTTCTCAGCATCTTCCGCAGCCAAGAATATCTCTGTTCCTTGGCTAGCCTCATAAACCTCCTTGGTCATCTCTATTCTTGATGGTCTTACACCTCTGAATATCTCCTGTCTCCCAACCTCTCTAAACCTAATCTCATTTATCTTTATATCCTTCTCAAGTGCTCTCTTCTCGACAAGCTCTCTCAGATTAGCCTTCTTGGGTCCTGCCACTATTAGTGGTGCTGGAATGTCTCTCTGGATCCTCATAACCCTTACCCACTTTGGTATAAATCTGTAGAACTCTGAGATGAGCTCAACAGCCTCTTCATCTGTCAACGCCTTGTAGAGACCATTTCTCCACATCTCGTAAAGCTTAGTTCCTTCAATGACCAGCGTTGGATATATCTTAAGCATATCTGGTCTAAAGTCAGGATTCTCAAAAATCTCTCTAATCATTTCAATATCCCTATCTCTATCCGAACCCGGAAGACCTGGCATAATGTGGTACACAACCTTGAATCCAGAGTCCTTCAGTACTCTGGTAGCATCTACAACATCTCTCACAGTGTGGCCTCTGCTAACCTTTTGAAGAACGTCGTCATAGATGCTTTGAACACCTATCTCAACCTTTGTAGCCCCTAGGTATAGTATCCAATCAGCTTCTCTCTCCTTTGCCCAGTCAGGCCTTGTTTCGAGGGTAAGGCCAACAACTCTGATAGAAGCTATCTCATTTCTCTCATGAGCCTCTTCAATACTTGGCATCTTCTCTGGCTTCGGCTCTGGAAATCTGTTGGCAGCCTCAAAAATGTTTGTAATGAACCACAGCTGGTAGTCCCTAGGCAGAGCAGTGAATGTGCCACCCATGACAATGACCTCTACTTTGCTTGGCACATGGCCCATGCTAAGATATTGTCTTAGCCTAAGTCTAACCTGCTCATAGGGGTCGAAACCAACATGAATAGCCCTCATCAAAGCTGGTTCATTGCCTATATAGCTCTGCGGAGTTCCATACTCTACTCCACCAGGACAGTAAATACATTTTCCATGTGGACATGGAAATGGCTTTGTCATCACAGCTACAATAGTCACTCCAGAAAGGGTTCTAGTAGGTCTTATAACATTCTCTCTAATCTTCAAGGCCATGTGCAATCTCAAAAATATCTTATGCAATAATGTTTAAAAAGTCATTATAGTTAACCAATAATGTCATGCTAAAGACAACATTAATATGATGGCACATTATTTCATTTTATAGCAGAAAAACATCAATATAATTTTCGTCAAAGTTAAGGAGCTAAAGACGCAAACAACATTGACATCGCTATGGACAATTCTATTAAAAAGATAACAAAAATTTAATAGAGAATTGCTGCACAATTTCTTAACATTTTATATGTATTTACAAAAATCCTGCTTTAATTTATTGTGTGCAATGTGTAGTTTAGGGAATAGCTTATTCTGATTGCTTTGCTAAGTTCATCTATTGCAACCCAGTCTTCGAAACTTAGCCTCCAGCCAACAGATCCAACGAGATCCACTACCTGTTCAGGGCTTTTTGCCCCTGGTATTGGGACTACAACAGGGCTTGACATTATGAGCCAGTTCAATGCTACTTGTGTTGGTGTCTTGCCATATTTGTCCCCAATCTTTTTGATTAGTTGCACCAGCGTCCATATCTTTTCAAAGTTCTGTGGATGAAACACAGCTTCTCTCGCTCTAACATCTGTGAACTTGGGTAGATTCTCAGGCGTATACTTCCCTGTTAAAGCACCTTTTGCTATTGGACTCCACGCTTGTAATGTTATATTATGTTTTTCTGCGTATGGTATTATCTCTTCCTCGGCCCATCTCTCAACCAGGTTGTATCTATATTGAAAGATCTCTACATCGGCTCTTGATAGACTTGATCTAAAGCTTTCAATAAGCTCTACGGGGTAGTTGCTTAGGCCTAGGTATCTAACTTTACCCATGTAGACAAGTTTCTCCAGATACTTTGCGTACATTCTAGTTGGGTAGTTATGCCAAATGGGTGGCCAATGAACTAATAGACCATCTATGTATCCAAGGCCCAGAATCTTTATTGAGTGGTCAACCGCCTTAAATACATCCTCAGGGTTTAGAAACTCTGGCATTATTTTTGTTGTAACAATCACCTCATCCCTCTTAACACCAATCTCTCTTAGCGCCCTCCCCAAAACACTTTCGCTTAGGCCAAGCCCATATGCCATAGCTGTATCAAAGAAGTTTACACCAAGTTCAACAGCCTTGGCAATAACACTCTTGGCTTTTTCATATTCTGTCAAACCCCAAGCTTCACTAAACTGCCATGCACCCAAACCTATTCTCGAGATCTTTTCTCTCGTCTTTCCAAGCGTTGTGTAATCCAAAGCTTCCACCAGTAGAAAACTTTTCTCACTCTTAAAACTTAAGATTTTTTCGCATATGAAAAAGACTGCGATGTTTACATAGCTAAAGCTCTTCTAAAACCTCTATAATCTGTGGAAATTCGCCTATCAATGCAAGTCCAAGATCCTTTAAGACCAGTTTGTTTCTCCCTCTCCTCCTGTCTATGTGAATAGCCTTCATACCAGCAGATAATGCACCCCCAACATCCTCGATAACACTATCTCCAACGTGTGCAATTCTTTTAGGCTCTTCCCCAATTTTCTTTGCGAAAATGAAGAATATTCTTCTATCAGGCTTGTTTATCCTTGTCTCGTCAGAGAAGACTAGGGCTTCGAATATATTGTATATGCCAAGTCTTTTGAGAAGGTCTATTGTGTATATGCTACTCCAGAAAACTGTGTTGCCTATCACCCCAAGCTTGAATCCAAGTCTATGCAAAAGCTCGAGAGTGTCTATAACATCTCCAAATATGATGTCTTTGGGGTCTGCAGATGCAAATGCATCTGAAATAGCCTCTAAAACCTTGTTTGTTTCAATCCCAAGTCTTTCTGCAAGCATATTCTGAGACTCTATGACTATGTCAAAGCCGTCTATCTCCCCTAACCTTCTCCTCAATTTACATTTATCATAAACAACTCTAATAACCTCTAAAACCTCCGCAACATCTACTTTTGGAATATGGACGGCAAGTCTCGAGGCAATAAAGCTAAACATTTTATTTATATCCAGTATAGTGTCCCAGACATCAAATGATAGTACACGCACCGAAACCATTTTTGAAGCCTGGGAACAGGCTTTTGTTTATGGACTTAGAACAAGTCTATATAAATGCATATACAAGTGAGAATATTAGTGATGATGCGAGTATTGCTATAGCCGAGTATTTTAAGAATGGCACAATCTCGCCGTAGATCATTCTGCTAATAGCTATAGAAGATATCACCGCTATGAATATTGTTGAGATGTAGTAAAGAGAGAGTGTATAGTATATATCTATTGAAGCTCTAGCAAATGGTGTTGAAAAAGCCGCTTTAGCTATGTATGAAAGTAACACTATCGTTATTATGCTTCCCATGACATATGCGAAGATTGTTAGGTATAAAAGTGCTTTGTAACCCTCTAGCCTTGTTCTTCTCAACTCATTCAATCTTGATAACTGAAAAGAGAACCTCTCAGCAATTGACAGAACCTCTGCAACCCTACCACCACTTACAAATCCCACAGGTAAGCAAGAGAGAACAGCTTTGACCTCTCTGGGAACATCGCCAAAAACAGTTTCAAATGCTTTAAATGGGTCGAAACCAAGCTGAATAAGCTTAGCGAACCTAATTAGATAGTCTTGGAGAGGTTTGCCAACAGCGTTTGATGAAAGCTCCACAGCCTTGGACATGGGAACACCAGCCCTGACATATGAAGATAATACAGTTATAAAATCCTGTGTCTGCCTGCCCAGCCTCCTCCTAGTCTCTATATCCTCTTTGAAAAGCAGGTAAATGGATAACATAGTGAATGAGATTATGCACCCTATCGTGGTGTAAGAGTCTGGGGAGAGGAGAACGGGTATCGGTATATAATAGAATCTTACCTTTATATACAGACCTCTGATACCCCTAAAAAAATTGAAACCAATTAACTTTGTGATTAGAGGCAACACTATCAGCGGTAATATGAGCCCCAGCAACATAACAATTACAGAGAGCACTATTACCCTTGGCTCCTTTCTCAAGGTCTCATCCTAGACACTATAACATCTGATAAAACCACTATGGATGCAGAGGCTGTAGGAACTAGAAGAAGTGTTGTTAGGATCATAAGAGCATCAAATGATAGCCAGCTAATTGGGTATATTAACAGAAGCGCTGCTATAGACCCTACGAGTACTGGTATTAGCAATGCTACTGCGACATATACCTCCATATAAACATTCAAAGTCTCTACAGCTCTCTCAATCCTAATACTATATCTGCTTACATATCTCTCTAAAAGACTTGATAACAAGTCTGTAACCCCACCCCCAATGGCTATTGCCGAAGCCAGTGAAGAAAACAACTCTCTTAGTGTCTGAGACGGAGTTATGCTAGCAACTCTCTTCAGAGCTTCATCAGCTGGGACACCAGCTTTGATAAGTGATGTAGCTAGGTCTATCTCAACAGAGAAGAACTTAAAGTCTCTTCCCAAAACAATTGGGAGAGACTCTAGAATTCTATATATACTCTGTCCAGAGGCGCCTAGAAGAGAAAGTGCTAGTAGTAGCTGTAGTGTTTTAGACTCTACAACCTCTCCTCTATTACTATAAAGAATGATTGGTATAAATATGGTCAACGCCATCGCAATAGGCAATACTATTAGAAGTGGTATAGCAAGAGTCAATAGTACTATAGCTAAAGGCGAGGCAAACATATACAAAGCAAAGAACGCTGATGAGATGGAGGAGACTAGGAATACTAGTAATAAGATCTTTGAGGACCTTTCAACATATTTCCTATAGCTTGTTGCAATTCCAGATCCGATTACCATTGTCTCCAAATCAATTTTGAAGAATTTTAGAGCCATTATAATAAGTTTTTCAAATGGGGATTTAGAAATCTGTGAAATGCTATATAGCTTTCTTCTCAATTTCATCAACAATTCTGAATCTATATGGCTTTTCAACAAATTTTACAGCCTCTAGATATGTTGTTACTGGATCTCTCCTATATCTTCTCACTAAACTATGTATTTGAATAACGTCCATTTCCTTCTTAACTGCGTAGAGAAGCAAAGTTGCTCTCCTAACTAGATCTTCTAAAATATCCTCATAACTTGTCAAAAGAAGTTGTGAAATGTCTTTCAATAACCTGCTTTCAGATAAGTTAAAGAGCCAGGAATCAGACTCTCTATCCCATTTACATAAAAGCTTTATGGTAATCCTATTTGTTGCTGGATCATAGTCCCAGATCTCATGCACGTATGTGACTTTCCTCACAATGCTAGTTCTATACAAAAGTCTCTGAATTTGTACAAAAAGCTTTGCAGATGCTATAAGAGATACTGGCACATTCATTGGCGGTGAAGAGAGTCTTCTAATTAGAGACTCCACGTTTTCTGCATGAATCGTTGTTAGCCCTCCATGACCTGTTGAAACAGCTTGGAAAAAGCTATAGGCTTCTCTAGACCTTATCTCGCCAAGTATTAGAACATCTGGTCTCTGCCTCATAGCAGCCTCAACTTGTGCCTGGAGAGTAACATTCTGGATGTTTGGATCGCTACTCAGTCTAGATACCATGGACATCCAGTTCTCATGGAATGGCAATCTAATTTCCTGTGTATCTTCTGCAGAAACTATCTTTAGTTCAGATGGCAATAGCATTGCAACAGCATTTAATAGTGTTGTCTTGCCCGATCCCGTTGGACCGTAGAACACTATTCCCTGCTTATTTTCAGCTGCTAGCCATACCAACGAGGCCACGCCGGGGTCTAGCATACCACTATTTATTAGCTCAACTATTGAGAAGGGTCTCTCTCTATACTTTCTAACGGTAAAGCTGTGGCCGTGTGTAGAGACTATATCAAGAACTATGTGCACCCTATAGCCCTCTGGCCTCAAAATACCTTCTACAATTGGTTGAGCAATAGAAACCTCTCTATCAGCTCTATAAGCAAGTTTCTTCACAATAGAGTTGAGCCTTTCAGGAGATAGAGCAACATTTGTTTCTAGCCACTCATATCTTCTATGAAAAACATGAATAGGTCTGCCAACGCCATCACATGTTATATCCTCTATCTCAGGATCTCTAATGAATGGATCTATCTCTCCATAGCCAACAAAATCTCTGAGAACATAGTAAACAACTCGATCAAGTGAACTCTTTGAATCTTCACATCTCTTTCTACCGAAAAACTTTCTACAGAGGTTATACACCACATCATTTGCATATTCATAGCCATCATCAAAGCCATTGAAGCTTGAAAGTCTCTTCAACATCTCAACATCGTTAAAAATAGTCTCAACAACCCTCCTCCTAAGTTCCTCGAGAAAAGAGGTTAAGTCAGGCTCTCTAACAAAATACCTTAGTTTACCATCTAATCCCTTGACAATTGATACTTCCACTATTCCACGAAAACCAATTTTATAACCCTCTACAGCTTCGTAGCTCTTATCAATAAGCATGAATATCACTACAGCTTCGTAATATCACCTTCAGTTACTTTATAACTACCTTATATTTTAACTATTATGATGAATAGACAAATATATACTCGTTCTCCACACCATTAGATGTAATAAGCTTTAGTCGATAGCTAAAGCCTGGAACCATAACTGTGTCTGCTCTTGAGATATCTATTGATATTTTAGCTAGCTTTCCTGGTGTAATGCTTGTTCCATTTATTTCTTGCACATCTACCACATTTCCGTTTATGTCTAATATATATGCAGTGACTATCTGAATAGGTACGTCGCCAACATTTCTAACAAACGCGATGATTTTCTTTCCAGTCATATTTACATTTACAGCCTCTATTTTCATTCTCTCTCTAAGGGCTTGGTTTTGTCCTATTGGTGATGAGGACGCAAAAGTAGATATCCATAGCCAGAGTAAAACACCTGCCGAAACGGTTATTAGTATGAGTATTATAGTTGCTATTACTGGAGATACACCCTTCAAACAACATCTAATAAGGCCCATCTCTCTCACAATTATATACTATAGTTTGCTCAGATTTATAAACATAATTTTGGTAAGCGATTATCCGGAGAATTCATCTTCTTCAAATAATTGAAAATATGTTCTAAAACTGAAATCCACATTCTTTTTAACCTTTTTGCAGACTCTATAACTTGGGATCCTAGTTTGCGTGGTGTCAGCGAGTATGTGGCTACAGTAATAGTTGCTATAATAACAATGGCAGCTGGTGTATTAATATTCATACATAGTTACTATATTGCAAATTCCTATTACAATGCGCTTTCAAAAGCATTTGAAGAATCTTTGAAAAGCTCGTCTATGACCATCTTAGCCTCTTACATTTCAGGACAAAAACTTGTTGTGCTAGCTTCTACAGGTTCTATGCCTGTACAGATTTACTCTATCTATGTTAACGAGAGTTTGGCTAATTGTAGTATAGCATTCAATGATTCTGTAAAACCTTTAACATATTCAAACCCTATTATCGTGCCATATTACACAGCTTTTGTAGCTATATGCAATGTCAGAAATGCGAGTTATGCAAGTGTAAAGATCGTTTTTGATGGGGGTACGGCATATGCAAAAGCCCAGAAGATTGGTTAGCGGTATTTCAGCCGTTATAGGCGCTGTAATTCTCATTGCCATAATGGTTCTATTCATAGCTCTTTACATAGCGTCTATAGAGAGGTTTGGGACGCTGAGTCAAGAGGTAATAAGCAAGGTAGGTAGTCTACAAGAGTCGTCATCTACAGTAAGAAGTGTTGATGCTAGTTGGAGTTACAATGGTACCCATACAACCATTTTTATAGATAATCAAGCATCTAAATCAATACTTGTAGTATCTATTGCAATAGTGTATAGAGATGGCTCATATACAATAGTATCAAGATTAAACAAATCCATAAACATACTTGTAGCAATAGGCAATACACAGTATAGGCAACTACAGTTGCCTTTTGCAATACCACCTGCCACTCAAGCAGTGATAGCTGTTAAGACTGGTCAAGAACCAGCAACACTATCTTTAGCGATAGAAGCATCACCAATAACAACCATTATAATACCAAAGAAAACAAGCTATAGCGAGACATTTATTGTGAAATTAGAGCCACGTACAGGTAATGGGACAGAGACATGGGTAGGAAGAGTAGCCATTCCAATAATAAGAAAAGGTAAAGCTATGCATTTGTATCCTATCTCAGCAGAAGCTACTTACGCTACCATAAACATTCTCCATAACAATGCTAGCATTAATAGTAATTCTAACAAAAACATCTATACGTTGACAAGCTTCTACACCTATTTTACTGACCTGATTCTTTTTAACAACACCCTGAAGGCATACAAGATAAACATTACAATCACTTTCAATACAAATACCCCTGTCTATATAGCTACCCTAATGAATGGCACAAACATTTCGAACTATTGTAATGTCTCTACAACTACATCATTACAAGGATTTTTCACCATCGCATGTTACTATCCCATCAAAGATGGCGTACCTCTACACTTAGTTAACATCACTCTCGTTCTTCAATCTCAACAAATGTTTATATACACAATCTATAACATTTCAGCGTCTATCCTCGGATATTTTAGTGATTCTCTATTTGACTCTCTTATAGTTGGACTGGGGGATTTGATGCAAATCGCTTTCTACAATCTTTCCTCTATTAGCTTAGAATTTCTCAAACCTGTTTTCATTATTAACGCATCTTCACGCTTTGACGGCTCCACAACCATAACCTATGACACCCAAAACTACAGACTTTACATGGTTAATAAAAGCGGTATATTCTCTTGGGATCCCCTAGGATGGTCCTCTGCCACACATGGTTGCAAAACAATTGGCATTGGTGCCACCACTAATATTGTAGGTAGCAAGATAGTTGTTTTTCCAGGTGGATATAGCAATCACATCTGTGTATTTGATTTGTCTACTCATAACATAGTGAATGTGTCTTTGGATGGTTTTAAACTGTATGAATACACCTCATCAGCTATTTATAGAGATTCCATAGTTTTTACAGCTTTGGATAATGGTGGGGGTGTGATGGTGTTGCTGTTCAATACGACAACCGGTTATGTAAAATCCTTGTGGAGAACATCCATGTACTCTATAGCAGGTGTCGCAGTAGATAACAATAATTCAAGGTTGTACATAGTGTTTAGCGGCGTCTGGAAATATGCCAAAATACAGTGTCACACATATCAATATGTAAAGATTTTTGTTGGCTCACTGAAAACAGGCTTTTCTAGCTATACAAACATACCTATACAGCTTGTCATACAAAACATTCAAGGTTATGGCAATAGGGTAGGAATGTATAGAAACAACATTCTTATTATAGACATCGACACAGTTCTACTGATAGACCCTAACAGTATTGGACTAACGAAAACAGCAGAAGCATACCAAGTTCAGTAACAATATTAATGTCTTGGAGATCTTATAAAGCTTTTTATTGGAGTGTGAACTGTTACAGAATTGTTATACTTGAACATAATTTTATTTTCAGTAAGAAATATATATAAGAAAAGCTGTAAGAGTCGTGGGAAAAGATATGCCTAAAGAAGAGTTTGAGCCATATCATGCATGGGTCGACAAAAGCTATGTTCCAGACCCCAAGAAGGATGTTATCCTAACATTTAGAGTTACACCTGCAGAGGGCTTCTCTATAGAGGATGTTGCTGGGGGTATTGCTGCTGAGAGTAGCACCGGTACCTGGACAACACTATATGTTTGGTATGATCAGAACAGGCTTGAGAAGCTGAAGGGCAGGGCATACTTCTTCAAGGATCTTGGTGATGGCAGCTGGCTTGTGAGGATAGCCTACCCAGCTGAATTATTTGAGGAGGGCAATATGCCAGGTTTCCTCGCTAGTGTTGCTGGCAACATATTCGGTATGAGGAGGGCTAAGTGGCTGAGGGTTGAGGACATCTACATGCCTCTAGACTTCGTCAAGTATTTCAAAGGGCCTGTAAAGGGTTTGCGCGGGGTTAGAGACATTTTCAAAGTTTATGACAGGCCTATTGTTGGTACAGTTCCAAAGCCTAAGGTTGGCTACACAGCAGATGAGGTTGAGAAGCTAGCCTACGAGATACTGTCTGGCGGCATGGACTACATAAAAGATGATGAGAATCTTGTCTCGCCCAGTTACTGCAGGTTTGAGGCAAGGGCAAAGTCGATTATGAAGATCATCGACAAGGTTGAGAAGGAGACTGGAGAGAGGAAGGTATGGTTCGCAAACATAACAGCAGATGTTAGAGAAATGGAGAAGAGGCTAAAGCTCGTAGCAGACTATGGAAACCCATACATCATGGTAGACGTTGTCATAACTGGGTGGTCAGCCCTAACATACATAAGGGACAAGGCCGAGGAGTATGGACTTGCAATACACGCCCACAGAGCAATGCATGCAGCTATTACTAGAAATCCATACCACGGAATATCGATGTTCACACTAGCAAAGTTGTTCAGGATAATAGGTGTTGACCAGCTGCACATTGGAACACCAGAAGTTGGAAAGCTAGAGGCTAAGACCATAGACGTTATTAGAAATGCGAAGGTGTTGAGAGAAAATCCATTCAAGCCAGATCCAGACGACATATACCACCTAGAGCAGGAATTTGGATCAATAAAGCCTGCAGTTCCAGTATCATCTGGTGGTCTACACCCAGGTACGTTGCCAGAGGTTGTTAGGGTGCTAGGCAAGGATCTTGTGATGCAGATTGGCGGCGGTACGATAGGGCATCCAGATGGGCCAAGAGCAGGAGCGGCTGCTGTTAGACAGGCTCTAGAAGCAATCTCAAAGGGCATTCCACTAGAGGATTATGCAAGAGATCACAAAGAGCTTAGAAGAGCCTTGGAGAAGTGGGGAACTGTAAGACCCATATAAACAAAATTTTTAATCTAAACCCACTTTCTTTTTTATCACAAAACCCTTTAGCTAGTTTTTGGGTGTTTCGCTATTGAATAACAATGTTGAGAAGAAGCTACTTGAATCTCTAAAAGATGGCAGACCATCAGCAATATTTATCGATATAGATGGTGTTCTGACAATTGAGAGAGGTTCTTATGTAATAGATTTGGAGCTTATAGAGCTTCTCAGGAAGGTTATGGAATATAACATTCCAGTGTGTCTTGTTTCCGGAAATGCCTACCCAACTGTTTTAACGTTGCAGAGGTATCTAGGTCTTTCACCGATATTCATAGCTGAGAATGGCTGTGTGATACAATTGCATAAAGAGCTCATAAAGATATGTAGAGAAAACCTCGATCCGCTTGTAGATGAAATAGAAAAGGAGTTCCATTTGAAGAGATCGGCAAGCAATTTATATAGGCTATGCGATAGAGCCTTTCACGTGCCAGATGATGTAAAATCCAATCCTAGCAAGGCCAGAGAACTAGAAAAGAATATTATGGAGAAATATCCAAGTATATACGCTTTATATACAGGCTATGTGCTACACATATACCCAAGATACTGCAGCAAAAGCAGTGCAATAAGAATTGTCGCAGAGAAAATGGGGTTAGATCTAGAAAAAGCTATAGCAATTGGTGATAGCGTCACAGATGTGGACATGATTAAAACAGTTGGGATAGGGGTTGCCGTCGGCGATGCAGATGAAGAAGCGAAGAGAGATGCAAAAATAGTTCTACCGTTCAAGGCATCCCAATCAACAAAATATTTGATTTCAATTCTACTCAAACGTATTTCACAAATTCGTGAATAGAATATAAAAATAGAATACAAAGAAACTGTGCCGCCAATTCATATTCTTAATTTCCAGATAGAATGAAAGTATAAAAATTTTCAAAAAGATCTTCTCTCATGGGTGATCAATGTGATAAAGAAGCTTGTCGTGGCAACAGCTGTAATAGCTCTAATAGTTACTGGGGTGCTAATCTACTACATAGTTCTCTATACAAATAGACCCAGCATATCAGTAACAACCACCTCCACACCATCAACACAGTCGATACAAACAATGTCAACACCAACAATAGAAACAGCCACCTCCTCAATAACACAGTTACAAACACCTACAGCTTCGTCCAGCATCACAATAAAACCCTTAAACACAACATTTTTAAGTAGCACAATAGCCCCATCTTATATCATGACTCCTACAAGTACAGAAATAAGAGAGACTACCAGTACACCTACGCCATTTCAGACAACTCAGTCCACGACATCACCAACTAGTGTTGTACCATCTATTGAGGTGAGTAGTTACACCCAGAACGCCTCTTGTTATGATATCGTCGAAATAAACTTTAATGTTAGTGGTATAAAATATTCTAATCCTTTTGACAGTAGTGAAATAGATGTCTATGCAACCATTCTTACACCAGATAACAAATTATTGGCGATTCCAGCATTCTATACAAAAGACTATGAAATTCAAAATGTGTCACCAAATGAAGATCTTGTCGTGTTTATGGGAAAGCCACACTGGAGCATAAGATTCACACCACAGGCTGAGGGAGTATACAAAGTTGCTTTAATTGCTAAGAGCAAGGATGTTGAGATTAGAAGCAATACCCTAGAGATCTATGTGAAGAGTTGCAATAAATCGTTGAAGGGTTTTGCACATTTTGATAAGGATAGCGGGTATATAAGATTCGACAATGGCTCTTCACAGATTCTTATTGGGCTAGACTTAGCGTGGGCACCTAAGACAAGCACATCAATATCATTTTACAGAAGCTGGTTTGAGAGATTGAGTAGCAGTGGTGTGAAGGTTGTTAGAATAGGTCTTGTGCCATGGTCCCTCAACCTAGAGTGGAACAGGCTTCACTCATACGACTTGGCATCTGCTGCTAGGCTAGATGAGATATTGAAGTTTGCTAGAAAATACGATATATACATAATATTTGTTTTCATGTGGCATGACGAGCTAGCAAGCAAATGGAGCGACAACCCCTATAATGTTAAAAACGGTGGTCTTCTGGATTCCCCAGAACAGTTTTGGGGCAATCAGAAAGCCATGGATGTTTTCAAGGACAGGATAAGATACGCTGTTGCCAGGTGGGGGTACTTGCCAAACATAATTGCGTGGGAACTTGCAAACGAGGCGGACCTAACTACAAACTTTAACCAAGCAAGAGATAGCTTTGTCTCGTGGGTAGCCAACCTAGGCTCCTATGTAAAGTCCTTGGATCCATACAAAAGAGCTGTTACAATTAGCCTAGCAGACTACAACTCTGAGCCGAGGGTATGGCAACTAGATACAATAGACATTATAACTGTTCATAGATATGGTCCATCAGGACTCAAAGATATCGCATCAGCATTTCCAGAGATCATAGAATCTCTGAGAGTAAAATATGGCAAACCCATTGTTATAACCGAGTTCGGAGACGACTACAGATGGATTGGATACCCAGGCTTCACCGGAACGCCTTATTGGGTTCTAGATAAGAGTGGTGTCGGTTTGCATGAGGGGCTCTGGAGCTCCATATTTGCAGGCTCGCCAATCTCTGCTATGAGCTGGTGGTGGGATACCCAGATAGAGAAGTATAATCTATTCTATCATTTTAAGGCCCTAAGCAACTTTTTAAATGGTTTAGACCCTATAAAAAGTGGATTAAATAAAGTCAATGTAGTGGTAGAGAACGCAACCACAGATAAAGGTTATGTATCGAACATAACGATATATCCTGTAGCTGGGTGGATCACGCCTGGGGGTGGTCAGCAAAAACAGAATAAATATGTTATCAATCCGAATGGGTCTATAGAAGGCGATTTATCGTTATTAAGTAGCTTCATATATGGAAAGAGTCACTATCAAAACTTCTTAAACCCTGTATTCAGTGTCACCATACTTCAAAAGGGAAGGCTTATCATACATATAAACTCTGTTGGGAGGGGAGGGGCAATAGCCAGCATACATGTTGATGGAGTGAAGGTTAAAGAATTCGCTCTACCTGATAAGGATGGTAAAAGTGATGGAGAGGCAAATGAATATGGGGTAGATGTTGAAGTTGATTTAGGGCCTGGTGAGCATATTATTAAAATAGATAATGATGGTGTTGACTGGTTTACATGGGACTACATAAGAATCGAAAATGCTGTCTATGCTAAGGCAAAGATCCAGGCATTAGCACTAGGCAATAGAACCTTTGTCATGCTTTGGATTAGAAATAAAGACTATAACTGGTGGAATGCGGTAAACAATGTTACCATAGATAAGATGGAGAATGTTACAATATCTCTAAGCAATCTAGAGGATGGTGTCTACAAAATTGAGTTTTGGGATACATACCAGGGTGCTGTGGTACACGAAGAGAAGGTCGATGTGTCTGGTGGAAGAATTGAGATTGTTATTAAGGATCTTGACAAGGATATAGCCATAAAAATATTTAAAATTGGATAGTTTCTACACTAGGTCTATGCCTTGTAGAGCTCTTGCAGCTTTATCCATTTTTTCTCAAAGTTTTCTTTGAACCCTCTGTAAATTCTCGTTAATTCAGCATCTGGTTCAACAAACTCTACTGGTTTTAGAAATCTCTGTTTAATCTCATTTATGCTGGTGTATATCTTGTTTCTATATAGAATGGGTATTATTGTCCCAATACCAACCAGATCCCCGTGTACAAAAATTCTTCGTTCATATACAGATGCTCTTATCCTATTCCAAAGCTTGGATTTAGTAGCACCACCCGTTAGATTAACTTCGCTTATCCTAACATTAAATAGTTTTTGGAATAAATCTATGTAGAAGTTTTCAAGCATTGTTATTCCAAGTACCACACTCCTCAATATTCTACCAATAACAATATCCCTTGACTGGTCATACATAACAAAGTTTATGAGTGCTGGGGCAAGGTTTGGGTCATAGAATGGTCCTCTATCTCCATATGGGAAGAAGAGATATTCTGTCCCAGCCTCAACAGCTTCGATGTATCTAAAAGCCTCTTCTATAGATAATCCAAAGACTTTTTCTGAGATCCATGTTAGGTAGGCGCCCGTGAATCCTGTTGCTGAGCCTGCTAGGTACCCATCTAGGGGGTGTATGTGGTAGTATATAGCTGGGTGCATAACTATTCTGTCAACAGATATTTTGGGTACTGTTGTCGATCCTGTGTAGATGTTTACATCTCCTTTTCTAAGGGCCCCCCCAGCTAATGCAGCTGCATTTCCATCTGTCATACCTTGGTACACACTTGCATTGTGTAGACCCATTCTCTGTGCGATACGGCTCTTAGCTCTGCATATAAACTCTCCTGATGGAGCTAAATCGGGGAGCTTGTCTATTTCAATGCCTATAGAGTTGTATAGAGGTTCAAACCATTTTGGAGGTGTTGAGAGTATGTCTAGACCAAATTTTAATGCATTTGTATAATCAGCTTTAATATCTTCCCATTGCTCTCCCTCGTCATAGCAAAGCTTGTAGAGTAGCCATGTTGCTGCAGGGACAAATTTGTATACATTATCATATATATTGCTAAGAGTTTTTCTTATATAGAGCATTTTGACGAAAGGTGATGAGGCATCAACGCTAACACCACGTTTTGAAAGCTCGTTAACAGCCTCGATATTCCTAATCTCTTCAAAGACATCACCTCTCTTTTCGTAGTACATAACAGGGCCGTAGAGCGGATTACCAAATTTGTCAATTGCTATGAATGTTCCTGATGTGCTGTCTACCGACACATGCTTCTCGCAATCGGTACAGTTCTTCACAACTGTTGGCATGGCCTCGTCTATTGCCTTGATCCACTCCTCAACAGTTTGCTTTGATATACCAGCTTTTCCAGCTGATATAAGGTTCCCCTCTACATCATATACCTCTACACGAACACCACTACTACCAACGTCTATTCCAATAAATAATTGTTTACTCACTTGAATCACCTCGCATAGCCTATTATATTCAAAAATCTTTCGTAAGCCTCTTCATGTTCTCCGCCATGTCTAGGTTCAAAAACTCTAACTTTGTAGGAGTTTCTAACATATTCTCTAAGCTCTTTCAATGACTTTATTATACCAAGTCCAGCAACCTGTAGAAGGACATTTCCTATAGATGTTGCCTCCTCAGGACCGGCATAAACAACCTTGTTTGTGAAATCGGCTGTTAGCTGGTTCAAGAACCAGTTTCTAGAGCCCCCGCCAAATATGTTTATCCCCCTGAGCCTTCTTCCAAGAAGATCCTCAGCTTGTTCAAAGACAAGTCGATACTTTAAGGCGAGGCTCTCGAAAACAATTCTAAATAGTTCTCCAAGTCCCTGAGGCTTTTTCTGCCCGGTTTTCTCAAGATAAGACATTATCGCGTCTATCATGTTTTCTGGTGCTATAAACCCTTCGTAGTCTGGGTCGATAAAGGCTGTGAATGGCTTTGCCTCTTGAGCCATTTTCAAAATCTCTTCATATGATGGTTGCTGGCCTTTGTCAGCCAAAACCCTTCTAATTTCCTCAACTATCCACATACCCTGCACATTTCTCAGAAACGTTATTGTGTTGAATGCCCCACCCTCGTTAGTATAGTTGTACTCCATAGCTTTTCTGTTGATTAGTGGGTGGGGAAGTTCAACACCAACCAGAGACCATGTTCCAGAACTTACATAGCCAACATCCTCGGAGACCATGGGCCCTGCTGCAATGGCTGAAGCTGTGTCATGTGTAGCAGGTGCAACAACATCTATTTCCTTTGGTATGTCGAGTTCAGAGGCAAGCTTCGGATTTATCTTTCCAATCCTTGTTCCAGGCTCTATAACATCTGGGAATATGTGTGTGGGAACACCCAAAACCTCTAAAATGTCGAATGTCCATTTCTTTGCGCCTGGGTCGAGGAACTGTGTTGTTGTGGCTTCTGTGTATTCAGCAAATTTTTCGCCTGTTAACCAGTAGTTAAAGAGGTCTGGTATCATGAGGAATGTCTTAGCTATTCTAAGTTTTGGATCATTATAGTAGACCATGGAGAATATCTGATACAAGGTGTTTATTCTTATGAATTGTATACCTGTTCTCTCATATATTTTCTCCTTAGGGACTCTCTTGAAAATCTCTTCCATCATACCCTCGGTCCTCGGATCTCTATAGGTATGTGGATTTTCTATAAGCATCCCTCTCTCATCTAGTAAAGCAAAGTCTATGCCCCAAGTATCAACACCTATCGAAACAAGATCCTTGCCATACTTTCTATATGCAAGTTTAATTGCAGTCTTCATCTCATGCCATATCCTTAGAACATCCCAGTAGAGACTGTCACCAACTTTCACCATAAAGTTTGGCCATCTATAAAGCTCTTCAACACTAATAGTCTTCTCCTTCTCATCTACGAAACCTATCATTGCTCTACAGCTGGATGCGCCAAGGTCAAATGCTAAAATCACTATTTTGTCCATTATCCCACAGCATTAGTTAATAAAGGTTTCAAAAATAAAAACTTTTCATTGAATTAATGCCAACCATTAACAAACACTAGATTTTTCTAATCACAGATCTCTTCTGTAGATACTTCAATAACATGTCATCCCATCTAACAAATAAGGTGATAGCCATTATACCAATAAGTAATGTCGTTGAAAAAACGAAAACAATAACCTCGTTCTCCACCAGATGTTCTCCAATAAATCCAACAGCCCTACCAGCCAATAAGATAACCAATATCATTAGAAACTTCCCCAAAAAGGTAACTGGCATCACCCTCCAAATGCTATACCCCATCATGCCAAGTGGTATGTAAAGAACCTTGTCCGGGAGATGGGTGAAAGCGAATAGAAAAACAAGCAGAGCAACAGCTTTATAACCCCATATCTCGACAAGCTTCAGAAGACTCTCTAACCTATTAAAATATCCTGTGTTCCTCAAAGCAATTCTGCTAACCCTTCCAACAGCCCATGCAATAGCTTCTCCAAGCGCAGAACCTAGGCCACTTGAAATAGATAATAGCATTATGTATCCCAAGTTCATTTTATAGAGAGAAGCTATCAGGAAGATTATGTATGTGTATGGTATTGGCACTATAGAAACTGATGCTATAAACGATATTAGAAAGGATGCAAGGAGGAAGTTGATGCTAAAGAAGAAGCGTATGAACGTTTTTCTAAATAGAAAAATTACTATGCTGATCATAACCAGGATGAGTATTGTAGAAAATGCCTCCGCTACTTTGGCTATTCTCTTAGATAAGTTCATTTACAGCACCAAATATGGTGATACATTGCATAAGCTTATAAAAACGCCTCTCCTATAGTCCTAGGAAATAGGTAGTTATTAAGCTTTAAATATTAAGGAGTTCCGGTGATGAGCTCGTAAGGTGAAATGATTAGGTGATTGGGGAGGTTTCGACTGATGAAGATCAGAATAAAATTGTTTTCCCTTTTTAGAGATATTTTCAACTCAAATGAAATTGAGATACAAGTGGAAAAAAGTAGTATAACTATCGAAGAGCTAAGGGATATTCTAATTAGAATTAATCCTAGGATGAGGGAAATTTTAAATTACATCGATCCAATTATCATGGTCAATGGAATTGTTGCTGATATGAATACCAAAATCAGTGAGAGAGACGAAATAGCCCTTCTACCACCTGTATCAGGCGGCTCAAAACATGTTAGTGTCAAGCTCTTTGTAGATGATCGGGATGTGGACATAGAGTCTAAGATTAGAGACATTTTGGCGAATCTTAGTGGTGAGGGTATAGGAGCAATAGCAATTTTTGTTGGTGTTGTCAAGGATGTTGTAGATGGGTATAGGGTTAGAGAACTTGTTTACGATGCTTACGAACCTTATGCCACAAAGGCCTTGGAGAGGATAGCTATGGAGGAGAGTGTTAATGAGAACATCAAAGCGATTGAGATTATGCATAGAGTTGGTGTTGCTAAACCTGGTGAAAAAACCCTTTGTATAATAGTTGCTTCGAGGAATAGAAAAGAGGCGTTAGAGACTTTGACGAAGGTTTTAGAGAGGGTTAAGCATGAGGTTCCTATATTCAAGCTTGAGAAGAGAGAGGATGGAGAATACTATGTAATTGGAGATGGTAAGAGGGTTAAGAGCTCGAGCGAGGTTTCTTAACTAAAACCACCTTGTTTTGCAACCCAACCTTCTCTATCCTCACATAGCCAAGCTTCTCAAGTTTTTTCACATGCCTCCACAACGTGGTTCTCGGAACAGGAACGTCTTTCTGCAACTCTGATTGAAGTGCCGATCCACCTCTTTTTTCAAGGCTTTTCAGAATAGCTAAATCGATATCGCTTAGAAGTTCCAACTCTCTTTCTCCTCTACTTCTAGCTCTAGACATATACAGATAGAGTATGAAGAGCGCGGCTGCTCCTAGTGCCACACCAATGATTATGAAGACGATGTGTGGCAATGGTTGAAAGGTTTTTGGCGCAGTTGCTGGGGTAGTAAATTGTTGTGATTGTGTAGGCTCCTTAACAATATAATTTATTGTGGGCTCGTCTGAGAATTCTATGTAGAGTATAGAGTTGTTGACGTAGCCATAATAGGAAATATTGTTTGGCACAGTTAGCAAAATTATGTTCGGGGCTAGATACAATCTGTACACATATTCCCTAGATAGAGAAAGGGAAAAGACGTTATCCTTAATACTAACATTCGCCACATAGTCAACAACACAACTTGCATTGACTGTTGAGACTATATAGAGAGTATTTGATTTATCGTCATAGAGAAACGGCAACTCTTGGCCGCCTAAAACGACGGTGATAGTCTCAATAACAGGCGCCACAGGCAGGACAACAGTGTTTACACCAATGCTTAAACTCATCTCTATTCTTACATGGGCAATACCGTTAGAGTCTATATAAATGTGTGTAAGGGGTTTTAAAGAAGCTACACCGGTAACACTTGTGCTTGTGCCAGCTATGAACAACACAAATAATGCTATAAGAAGCAAAGAGGGTAGTGCTCTGATCAATGATTATGTCACCTCAAAGTATATTATTGTGGAAAAATAAAAACTCTATGTTTCCTAGAGCATAATATAATATGAAGATTTGGCATAGAGCCAGTATACTAATTATATAAACAGATACTAGATTTGTTATTGCATACCCAAGGCAGTTGTGAGCAGATAATGTTTATCGGTATTTAGGTAAATAAATAGCTTTTCTGAGGATTTGTTAAACCAAGTGCTATTTGTGCATCGCCTCCAGCCTCAGCACCATATGCCATGATGAGTCTATACAGTCTCTTCAACGATGCTGTTTCAAGTCTTATGAATCTATCAGCATAGTCTATTGGTATTGGTACAGCATTTTGAGATGTGTTATGCGTTACATATTCTATGACTTCTTCTATTCTTGACCTTGGATACACATCTAGTCTTATAGCCTGGGGATATACCATATCGCTAACCGGTTTGTAGAAGACTATAGCAGTTTCTCTCATAACATCACAGAGATTCTTTAATTCATCAACAGCTTTTCCACTCGAACACGTTTCAAGCACATCCAGTATTGCTTGTATCCTTTTCTGTTTTGATGCTTTTGACGATCTTTTCATTATGTTGAGATGCTTCTTAAATATATCCAGATAGCTGCTTATAACAGTGAATTCTCCTGGCTCAAGAACATAGCTAAGTATAACCTTGTCATTTAGTCTCCTCAATAGCCTAGCAAGCTCGTTGTCAAGCTCCTCGATATAGGATGCTATAAACCTGCTTGAAACCCTTTTAACAACTCCAACTACAGGTATTCCAAGATCAGATGCCTTTTTAAATAACCTCAACAACTTTGATGACCCTATAGATATGAGCTCGTCGATTTCTTTGATATTTTCTAGGCAACTCTCATCGACATGTTTAGCTGGGTTAAAGAACGAAGGGCGGGTAGAGAAGTAGAGAGAGCCGTCAAGCATAACCATATCAGCATAACTATGTTTATCTAGGGCCTTTAAAGCTGTGTCATACTCTAAAGTCTTTGCATAAACTTCTATGGCTGTATTCACATATTTCTCGCTGTTTCCAACGATCGATGATACCCTGCATATCTCATATGATGAGGTGCCACTTGGGCCGACAACAACATATCCAGAGACTATAACGCCGAAGACTCCGGACACTACCTCTAGTGTTGGTTTGCTCCATGTACTATCAACAGCTACGACTATTCTACCACCCTGTTCTGCGGATCCAGGGAACCTCCTAATCTCGAGAAATCTTCTAATTTTATCCCTATTCTCTAGAGCAGGCTTAGCATAACTAGCATAGACCTTGCTTACAATATCCTTTGCAGCCTCAACTAGAGCCGTTGTCAACTCAGGGTTTTCGTCTGTGAGCTCTATTGATTTTCCAGAAATCTCTTCATCTTCATGCAACATCCCTGACCCTCACCAGCAACGGTCTTCTAAGTGGATTGCCAAGCCCTGTGAAGAAGAATTCTCTTGGCGATAGAAGTGGAAGTGTATACTCCATATACTCCACACCCTCAAGCCAATTCCTCAACTCATTATAGTCTCCAGATGTCTGCATACGCGAGAAGAAAACAGTGTTTATGTTTCCTCTAATCTCTGGTGCAAGATCTATGACTCTCTGCGATGATAGGATTAGTCCGAATCCCCATTTCCTACCCTCTCTACTAGTCCTAGCAATAATGTCTTTGGCAGGCTCACATCCATAGGCACAGCAATAGTTGTGAGCCTCATCAACAACAGCGATTATGTTGGCTCTACTCCTCCTATATAGAATAGTGTCCCAGATCTTCTTAACAAATTGATATACAATAGCATTCTTAGCAGCATACTCTACTTCTGTCGATAAATCGATTATTACAACCTTCTTTGTGCTGTTGAAAAGATCTGCGACAACATCATCAACAACTGTTGATCTTCTAGACAGGTTTTGCTCGAAAAATGCCTTGCCAACCCTTGTGTATAGCAATAGCCTCATTTTTTCAACTGTTTGTTGTCTAGCATTCATAGCTTGCAGATATGTTTCGAGAACCTTGACAAATTGTTTAAAGTCCCATTTGAACAACCCCTTTGAGCTGAACTCTCTATACTTTTTCAGCAACTCCCCAAGCTCTATATCCCCATTTCTTCTCCCGAAACTCCTTGTCTTTGCCTGTTGCAATGGATTTTCCAGCTCCTCAACAACACCCCTAATATACTCTATCACAGCCCCATAGACATAATCTTGGTACTCGGATCTCCTCAAACCCATCTGATCAACAATTATATCAGCTATAACATCTGGCTCTAGAACAATATTTGAAGAGTCTATAACTGATATTGAGCTTTCAAAGCCTATCCACCTAGACGAGTCAGCGTAGTCAACACCTGTGTGATCAAATATTATTATTCTATAGTTTGGTGTCTTCCTCAAAACCTCTTCTATAATTGCTTTCACTAATCTAGATTTTCCAGATCCTGTTGCACCTAAAACAGCTATGTGATAGTCTAATGCAATTGGATTGACATTTATCTCGAGATTAGCGAACTTATGATAACCTATGAAAAGTCCCTGGGGAAGCTTTAGTATACCTGATAATATATCTCCCCCCTCAACCGTATAAACATGGCTACCAGGTCTTGGAATAGCGAAACTCAGAAATATTCCACCACCAGGGCTTATCTCCCCTATAATCTCGACATAGCTATGCATGAGAGGTGCTGAGAAGCTATGGCTTTTCCCAGGGTCGAAAACTGTTGGAAGTGCATTAGCATCTATAGCAAGATCCTTTTTAGTGCCACTCTTAAATACTCCGAGAAACCTCCTACCCTCTAGGAAATCATCCACTATTGCCAGCATCTCATCCTTCACATAGTCCATCGCATCTCTAGATATTCTAACAGGTGCCAGAGAAGCCCTAGCACCAGATGTTATGACACCGACAAGTCTACCAATATCCCTAGGATTCCAACTCCACAAGCATATCAACCAAGAGGTTTGAGATATTAATGTGCTAATATTTTTGAGAGCAAAGCGAAAGTTTGTAGGATAAAAGGTTGTATGCCTAATATGGAAATATACTATCATATTATCTAAGCATGCAAAACTGAAGAGAAGAGTTATAAAGGGGATTGCATATTAAATAAAGCGGAAATTAAAACGCCAGAAGGTTTTTGTAGCCATGTTTAGGATTGTTATAGAAGCCTCGTTACAAGGTTTGCCTGAGGAGCAGATGTGCATAGCAAAGCTTAGAGAGGGAATAGAGCTAGGTGGGGGTTGTACAGGATCTCAAACTTCATTTGCATGTGCATCTAACAATGTCTTGGTGAAGGTAATCCCAGTTGAAGCCTCGCATCAGCTTTCACATACACTTATCGGGGTATCAATAAAATTTGTTATTCAGATACATGTCGAGGGTGAAAAAGCTGAGGATGTTGTTAAAATCGCCGACATTGTTTATAAGACTTTGAAGAGTTGCAACATTCTTTTAAGAATTGCATAGGTTATACGCTAACCCTTGTAAGAGCCTCTAAAACTATTCTAGCCGCCCTATCAACATAGCCTTTCAGCTCCTCAGCTGATGCAAAGCCAAGTTCCTCTACGAGAGAGTCGCTAACCATTAGTAGTGCTCCTGTCTTCAGATTTCTCATGGCGCCCAGCATGAAGAGACCTGCACACTCCATCTCAACAGCTACAACACCTCTGCTCGTCCACTTCCTAACGAACTCGGGGTCCTCAGCATAGAAAGCATCGCTACTGACGACAGGTCCTAGAACATAGTTTACACCAACCTTCTGAGTCTCTTCAACAAGGATCTTCAGAACCTCGAAGCTCGGCGCTGTTGCTGTGCACACATTCTCTTTTAGATACTGGTAGAACGCACCCCCAGGGTAGTAGGCAGCAGCTGTTGGGATAACTATATCGCCTATTCTAAGCCCCTTAACCATCGCCCCACAAGTGCCAAATCTGACAACAACCTTTGCTCCCAGCATTGCCAACTCTTCAACAACCAGCATAGAGGATGGATGACCAACGCCATGGACAGCAACAGATATTGGAACGCCTTTATATGAGCCAGTATATATTGTGAAACCCCTATTCGTATTAACTATCCTAGGATTCTCAAGCATTTTAGCAACCTGGTCTACTCTTGCAGGGTCTCCAGCAATTATTACCCTCTCTGCAACATCCCCTCTCCTAGCCTTTATATGTATAGGCCCGGTCAATCTTCTCACCAAGAAAAATTAGACCATGCAAAGATTTAAGCTTTATGCTTATATAAATGATGCAATGAAGCGATATGGAGATGGTAGAGCTTAGAGGAAAAGTAGTTAAAGGTATTGGCGAGGGGAGGAAATATGTTGAGATATATAGCATGGAGATAGAGAAGACGCTTGGCTTTAAACCATTCCCAGGAACACTAAATGTACTGCTTGACAAAGAGTCTATACACAAAATAGTGTTCATCTATAACACAAAGCCCTACGCAATAATAAAACCGCCGTTCAACGGTCTAGCAGATGTATATGTGTGGAAATGCTACATAGCAAAGAGTGGTAACTCAGACAAGATGGAGTCGTATATAGTGAGATCCGCGAAAACTGTGCATGATGTTAGCGTTGTAGAGCTTATATCAAGTGAATGTATTAGAAAGAGGCTTGGGCTATCTGACGACGACGCTGTGGAAATAGTAGTTCTGCTTGAATCTACCTTCTGATCTTTGGGACATCAAATTTGTGTCTGATTAGATATTTCTCCACTTGATCCACAGCTCTTCTCCTCTTCTCTTGGTGATCTCTAAGAAACTTTGCCACCCTCTCTGCCAGCTCTTTTTTACACTCTCCACAGAGTAGTGCACCAGTTTTGCATGCATGGTATCTCTCCAAGAGTTTCTTGTCATCATCTTCAAATAACATTTCATACATTTTGTAGACTGGACAGGCATCTGGATTGCCACCATATTTCCTCTGCAGCTCTGCTGTTGGCTGACCTCCTGTATAGGACCTCATAATTTTTTGCATCGCTATTTCAGGTGGGTCTGTGGTGTATACAGCTGTCTCTGGCTTTGAAGACGACATCTTGCCGCCTATTCCAAGACCTGGAAGAAGCTTGTTGTGTATTTGTGTTGGCTTTGGATAGTTTAGGGATGGTGCAATATCTCTTGCAATTCTCCAGTAGGGGTCTTGGTCTATCCCAGCAGGGATCAAGACCATTACATGCTCTTGGTAAAGCTCCGTTGGCAAAAACGCTACAGACATTTGGAGAACTGGATAGAATATCATTCCAATATTCGTAGAGTCTGTAAATCCGAATGTAGCTCTCTGCGTTGAATAGGTTATTTTCTTTGCAACTCTTATTGCAATGGGGTAGAGAAACCCGATGTCTTCCGAGTCTATTATCACATGAGTCTTTGCCGGGTCAAGCCCTAGAGCAGCTAGATCCAGTATATTCTCATATGCAAGACTGTTGAACTCCTCTAGAGAGCCCAAGTCCCCATGCCAGTATTTCTCATCGTCAGTCATCTGGAAGAAAAGCTCTAGACCAAGTCTATCCTGTAGCCATTTTGTGAAAATCCATGGCAGTATATGCCCAAGGTGGGTGTGCCCAGAAGGTCCTCTACCTGTGTACAGAGCACATCTTTTCCCAGATTTAAAGACCTCTAGAAAGATGTCAAAATCTCTATGAGAGTAGAAGACTCTTCTCCTCACCATTGAATGGGTTTCCCCAGCAACCTCTGCTAGCATAGAAGCCTCTTTATCTGTTAGAGGCTTTGCCCCAAATATCTTTACAAGCTTGTCATAATCTACAAAGGCCTCTGCTTCCCATGGTGTTACATGTGTTTCCTCAAGCTCCACAAACGTTCATCACCTGTTGTCAGTATTTAGCGAGTCTTGAGAGAGGTTATAAGTGTTTAGGGCATTATTCCCATTCCAAGAAACCTCTTCATAATGATGTTGAAGGAGAACAGTATTAGTAGAATGCCGAAGGCTCCCAGCAAAGCTCTATAGCCTTTTTCGCCAAGGAATCTAGACCCTCTTCTAGTGGCCTCAGCTACTGTAGCCAGCCAAAGGAAGTCCATCCAGACGTGGGCAGGATACATAACGAGAATCGATGAGAGTCCTAGAGAGGCTATGGATGAGATAAGCGACATTCCTATGCTTATCCACCACATCAAGAAGAATATGTTTAGAGCTGTGAAGAGAAAGCCAACGACAATCGGGTTGCCATAGTCACGCTTTTGGCTATTGCCCATCTTAAAGCCTTTTATGGAGTCTCTTAGTAGCATGTACGCAAAATACAGTATTATTATTGTTCCGCTAACCGCTATAACTCCGCCTACAGAGCTTGAGAGAACCTCTTCCACTTTGCTAAACATTGCAGTGAGTAGAACAACGTATGGAAGCTCAAACAGCATATGCCCAAAAGCCACTAAGGCACCACCTCTCCAACCACTTTTTGCACCAATAGACATTGTTGCCACTGTTAGAGGGCCAGGGCTTAGAGCGCCAGAGGGTGTCACTATAATTGTCTGTATGGCCAGCGAGACCAGAGGATCCATAGGCCCTCACTTATCTGAGCCAATTTCTATCCACTGAAAAGATACTATATCACGTATAAGCTGTGTTACTATGTCTAGAACATGTTGAACACACTCCTCATCACTCTCAAGCCCCTTCTCTTTGCAGAGTTTTTTCACAATTTCCCAGCCAACAGAGTCCTCGCTCAAGATCGTGACACAGCCACTATCGAATCTTCTACTAGGCGTTTTATACAATGCTATATATGCTCTAAGACTATTCAGAAGATCTAGAAGTCTTATCATTCTGTACTTAGACGTGCAAACATCCAACCCGTAAATGTTATAGAAAGCTGTTCTCTCAACACTATCTATTTCAGTGGCTATTCTAACACCGTCAGCAGATGCAAAAACACTTTTCTTTTTCAAAACAACCTACACCTATTCTTCTCTGAATATATTTGGCTAAACATAAGCTTTTATTTCTAGGCTTTAGCAGATAGTATTGGTGGTTATAATGTCAGAGACGGAAACTCTTATAAAGTTTTTGCTGACGAGAAGAAGTATAAGGAGGTTTAAGAAGGATCCTGTTCCTCTAGATGTTGTGAAGAGGATTCTAGATGTTGCTAGGTATGCTCCAAGTGCTGGAAATAGACAGCCATGGATATTCATTGTCGTTTCCGATTCTGAGATCAAGAGTAAACTCGCAAAGATCCATCGATGGACGTATCCATTAGAGGAGGCGCCAATGGGTATAGTAGTAGCATGTAATAGGGATGTTTCGCCCGATTCTTATCATGTTGACTGTGCAAATGCGACAATGTACATAATGCTGGCTGCGCATGCATATGGTCTTGGAACTGTGTGGCTGCAAACGCTTAGAAATGTTGAAGATATTCAGAAAATACTTAACTTGCCAGCTAACTATATACCGGTTTCAATGCTTGCAGTTGGGTATCCAGCAGAATCGCCATCTCCAAAGCCTAGGAAGGATCTCAAGGAGATTGCATATCTAAACTCATTTGGAAATACACTACAGTAGCGTTTTTAGGGCTATTTCAACCCTCTCCTCAACCTCCTTGACAAGAGGCTCCACAAATAATAGTATACTCGGTGAGTACTTCACCTTCCCCCTCAAAACCCTTAAAAGCCTAACATTCTCGCTAGGGTCAAATGGCAGAGCCCTTATATCAGCCAATTTTGGATGTGCAAAAAACACGTTTTCGAATACAGGTGAAGGTATCTTGCCATCAAGCTCCCACTTCATTCCATAGGAGGAGTAAGCCTCTTCCACAACCCTTTTAGTCCTCCTTCTATAAACATCGATATTTATCTTCTCAATAGTTCTAAATCTAGTCAAGACAGCCCCAACAAAAGGTGGTTTATCATTTGGTGGAGAGCCCCTAACATCTCTAATCAGATAGTATAGAGCTGTCAAAGCAAAGCTAGTCTTTGTCACAGGGGATATCAGGGCATCAGCCATTTTTATCAGAGGCCCTATCAAACCATACATCTGTGGCGGAAGATCCAAGACTATGTAATCAAATTCTGAAAGCCTCTGATCAACATCGCTCCTAAGGCTGTAGACCCTTTCAGCAGGCACTATAACATATTTAACTAGACCTATGTACTCAGGCTTCGATGGTATAATCGCTAGATTATCGCTAACCCTATAGACTACAGGCTCTCCAGACCCAGCAATCCACTCGATTGAGAACACCTTTTGCTGCATCTTGGAATACCCTAGAAGCTTCTCAAAGCTTGTAGGTGGGATAAAAACCTCTGTTATATTTGCCTGGGGATCGGCATCAACAACAAGAACCTTTCTATTAAACCTCTCAGAAAGCGTTGCTGCAACAACACTAGCAAGTGTGGTTTTTCCAACACCACCCTTGTAATTTGCTATAGCAATGACCTTTGGCACAAAAATCACTCAACACAAATTAGCCACCTCTTAGAAGATTATTAAACTTTTATCAAGTTAAACCTTAACAGCGTTTCTACCCACTCTTCTCACTAGAGCTGTTGTCACAATAAACAACACAAAAAATGTGCTTGTTATGGAGTTGAATATGAGATATGCTAGCGCTTTTTCCATAGGCTCTGAATTCAGAAAATCGATAAGAGCACTAGATACAGGGGCTTTTACTGCACCAAGTTTTGCTATGGTGATTATTGGGGAGGCGATGGTCGATGAATATGCGACAAAATCTTTTAGTCTGTGAATAGATTTCATAGTGCTTCACAGCCGACTTCTAATCGTGTATATTACCTTATAATCACTCTCTCACATAAATTCTCTTACTAGATACTTCGATTATATATTTCGATTAAAGCTTATTATATTCTGTATAGCAACATGGCTAAAAACTGGTGAAGGTGCGCAAAATTTGGCAGGCGTTGGAATAAAGGATGTTATTAGAGTAGTTGTCTATACAATAATAACCTTTGTAGCCACAGTCCTGCTAACTGTAGAGACTCCCGCAACAGGCGGCTACTTCAACTTAGGTGAAGCAGCCATATATACAATTGCGTTTATAGCACCACCACTTGTAACAGCCATATCCTCTGGCCTAGGGCCTGCATTAGCAGATCTGGCTCTTGGCTACTGGTACTTCGCACCAGCAACATTTGTCATAAAGTTCTCGGAGGGGTTCATCGTTTCAAAGCTTTTGAATTGGCTTCGCTCAAAGCCCCATGGAAAAGCTGTTCTCAACATCATTAGAGTTCTTGCAATTGTTCTTGCAGCTACCCTAGCAATTATTGTTATTGTTACAGAATTGTCTTTTGGTGGTGGTGTTGGAGTAGAGTTCTCGTGGACTCCAACAACACTCTTTGGACTCTCTATACCAATACCAAACCTTAGGATAGTTTTACCATCTATTGCATGGATAGTTATAGCCGTGGTATTTATAATAGTTGCAGTACTATCCATAGCCATATGGGGAAAACCATACGTCATATCAATGGCTGTTGGCGGATTAATAATGGTCACAGGGTATTTTCTATACGAGTACTTTGTCTCAAATCCGATCATACTTCACAGAGAGGCCCAAGCCGCGATATTTGAGATACCTGTTAACATAGGGCAGTTTGTAGCTGGCATAATATTGTCCTACCCATTGGTGCAATTTATTGAGAGAGCTAAAGGCTCTAGAGGTTAGAAACCTCTCTGTATACTCCTCTACAAAAGAAATTTTAAGAAATGTAAATTTCTCTCTTAGCAGTGGAGAAATACTGTTAGTTACCGGTAGATCTGGATCTGGGAAAACAACTCTTTTGAGGAGCTTAATAGGCATTGCAAGAGAGCTGTATGGACTGTCTTTATCCGGATCTGTATCTGTCTACGGAAATAAGATCTCCAATACTTATGAGGCTTCAAAATATTTTTACTATGTACCTCAAGAGCCTTGGTACTCAATATCATTTCCTTATCCAGCTATGGATATACTCTTTAAGAGCATAGACATAGATGCTAAAGCTGTTGAGGAAATGGCTAAGAGGCTTGGCGTTAGCCACAAGCTCTTTGACTCATCAATAAATTTGAGTGCTGGCGAGGCTCAGAGAATAGCTTTTTTAGAGGCTTTGGCTTCAAAAGCAAAGATAATTCTGATAGACGAAATAACCTCTTATCTAGATAGAGAATCTAGGCGCCAGGTCGTGGAGGCAGTTAAACTTGCTTCAGAGTATGGCGAAACAATAGTTGTTGTCGATCATGACATATTTTCTTGGCGTGGAATCGCCAACAAGATTCTATATATAGAGAAAGGTATTGCAACAATGTTTGACGATCCCATGGAGACCCCAATCTATGAAGATTTCAAGGCTTTGGAATACACAATAAAAAATATTGAAAGATTTGATGCTGACACAGAAAAGGTTATAGAGGTCGACAACATATGGTTTAAGTATCCCGACTCTAAAGAGTATATACTAAAGGGCATTTCATTCGATGTTTTCTCAGGGGACTTGATCTGGGTTAGGGGAGGCTCTGGAAGAGGAAAATCAACATTGTTGAAAATCTTGGCAGGCATTTTAAAACCGAGTAGGGGTAGTGTAAAAAGATTTGTTAGAGGTGTTCAACTAGTTTCTGAAAATCCTCTGCACTACATATCCAATCCGACAGCAGGCGATGAGATTGGGTGGAACAAGGAAATTGCAAGGATTGCTGGGTTAGAAGATGCTTTAAACACGCCAATAGCATTTCTTAGCAGCGGGGAGAGAAGGAGACTTGCAATAGCATCTGCATTCATCAGGCAGCCAAAGGCTCTTCTCATAGATGAGCCAACTGTTGGTCTAGACCCTTGGAACTCTATTGCAGTAATAAAGCTTTTGACAATGCTACAGCAAAGAGGCTCTGCAATTGTTGTTGCTAGCCATGGTGAGGAGCTGGGGTATATAGCAACAAAAACTTTGGTGGTCTAGCCATGAGCATCTCAAAAGCGTTCTCGAAACTAGTTCTCTTGGTGCTGAGATCCCTCTTCCTCTATGGTTTTACAGACGCTAGGAGAGGATCAACAATATTACATCTTGTGTTTGCAGTGCTCTCACTATACATTGTTGTGCACAGCCCATCGGCATCGATATTCATATTCTCAATGCTGATAGCGTTCTATATGGTGTTTGGCATAGGGAGCTCACTACTATACTCTGCACTAGTATCTTCTATACCTGCCACTTGGATGGGGCTCACAAACCTTCTATACACATGGATCAACAGAGGAATTATATCGCTAACACCCTTCTTAGATGTTTTTATAAGAGCTGAGATAGGATCTATCATAGTATTCTCTTTGATGCAGAATATCAACATATCCGAGCTGTGTCACCTATCATACAGAATATCAAAAACATTTTCGCTAGCCATCGGATACTTCTGGAGAATATCGTCACAGATTCTAAAGGAATCTAGCGAAATGCTCTATGTACATGGGCTAAAAGGGGAGAGTTCTTGGAAAACCCTGGCAATGCTCTTTGTGAGAGGCGATGAAATTGTTGACCAATTTACAGAGGGGGTATACTTGAAACAGTTTAGCTACATGCCCAAACCAATATACAGCAGAAAAACTGTTCTTGCCCAACTACTCATGGCAATAAGTGTTCTTGTCATAGCATTCCTATTTTGATGATGTATTTGCAATTCATTACAACATATCTCTAACTATCTTTAAGCTCTTCTCATCTAAGTCGCTTAGTAAAGCCTCGAAGAGATTGTCATGCCTATCCCTCATAATTATCTTATCTCTGAATATCATTATACTTCTCCTCCCATAAGTCTCAATAGTTGTTAGACCACTATTTGTTTCCAGCTCCCACAGTAGATAATCTCCTTTGAAATCCACTCTTCTAATCCTCCTAACCTTGAAAATCTTGTTATTAAACTCGATGGCCTTTTCTAATACTTCTAAAGATTCTTTATCAAGTTTCCTATAATCATCGATTATAAGGATCTCTTTCTGATCATCTGTATAGAGCCCTACTACGTGTCTTGCTGTTATTGGGAATAGCAACTTGGGCGTCAAGTCTCTATATAAATTACCTTTATAAATCACATCTACCTTCGCCTTTGACTTATTTGATGGGAGAATCTTAACTTCTTCAGCTTTAACTATGTTCATCTCCAGCGATTTCTTCTCCATCTCCTTCTTAGTCATATCGACTAGTGTTAGAATCTCTTTCACATCACCTCCTATTAGCTGGTCCTTAAACATGTTGTACAGTTTGGAATTCTTGTTTAGTAGCAATGTTATGGGATCTCCTTCTTCGACTATAGAGCCATTTTCTAGCACAATAACCTTGTCTGCTAATATAACCTCAAAAACGTTGTGTGTTATGAATATGGATGTCTTATCCTTTGTCACATTCATTATGGCCATGAATATCTCTCTCTCGTTTATAACATCAAGATTCGATGTAGCTTCGTCGAATAAGTATAGACTTGGGTTTAGCAGTATTGCTCTAGCTATTGCAAGTCTTTGCCTCTGCCCACCTGATATCTGAGAGCCTCTTTCCCCTAGCTGAGTATCGTACGCAAATGGCATTTTAACTATTTCATCGTGTATCATTGCTATTTTGCATGCTCTCACAATTTCTATTGGATTATACTCTTTTGCACCATAAGCAACATTGTAGCCAACTGTTGTGTCGAAGAGAACAACTTCTTGAGGAACATAAGCCACTTTACTCCTTAGGCATTTTGGATCAATGTCTCTAATATCATAGTCGTTTACTGTTATTCTCCCTTCTTCAGGGTCGAAGTATCTGAGCAAGAGTTTTACAATTGTTGTTTTTCCAGACCCGCTTCTACCAACTATTGCTATTTTCTCGTCCTTTCTAATAGCCAAGTTGATGTCCTTTAGAACTGGCGTTCTTGGGTCGTAGCCAAAAGTTACATCCTTAAACGTTATACTCTCTATCCTGTCTATGCAGAGTCCTTTCCCACTTCTTAGTGTAGGTGATAGTGATAGCAACTCTCTTATTCTCTCTGCAGAGACGAGAGACTGTTGCATAGCTGGTATAAGGTTGCTCAAGTTGTTTACAATACCATAGAACTGAGATGCATATGATATGAAAGCTGTTATTGTTCCAAGCTCTATTCTTTTGCTAAGCACTTGTAGTCCGCCGAACCACCATATCCCGACAGTGGCAATATTTAAGACAAAGCCTAGGAGGGGCCATGTCAGATTGTTTAGCTTAGCTATTGAAACATTGCTTTCATAGACTCTGTCAAGAAGAAATCTAAATTCTTGCGCTTCATTCTCTTCTTTCACAAAAGACTTTACGATGAGATAATTAGGAATTGTTTCATAGATTTTGGAGTAGAGCTCTGAGTTTCTACGCCAATTTGCATGCCATAGAAACCTAGATCTCTTCCTATAGTGAAGAACCAGCAGAGCTATTATTGGTGTTGGCAATAGTATGAATAGAGCTAGTCTAGCATCCATATAGAACATGATGCTTCCAACAGCAACAATATTAAAGCTATTTGAAATGACTGCTGGAACAGCCCATACAAGAAGCCAATTAAGGCTATTAACATCATTAACTATCCTTGAGGTTAATCTACCCACACCAATAGCCTCGATCTGTGGCAAGTCAAGGCTCATTACGTGGCGGTACAAGGTCTCTGAAAGATCTACAGTAACTTTGTATCCTAGTTTGCTGAGTGTGAGGCCGCGGTAAGTTGTTGTAATAGCTATAGTAATATGGGTTGCAATAAGCGTTAGTATAATCGCTATGAACAGCGCTATAGAGGGGTTTGAAGCCAGTAAAACACTGTCTATGAGGATCTTCATTAGATATGGCGGTAAAAGCCCTACGACCGTTAAGAGAATCGATGTAGCTACGCCTATCACCAAAGCCTTTTTATATTTGCTTAGAATGCTCCAAAGCCACTTCAAGGTTCCTACAGATGGCTTCTCAACCCTCTCCCTCTCAACAACAAACTTAGCCCCCTTGTTGAAAGAGTCTGCAAATCTCTTAAACTCCTCCTCCTTTCTCCTAGTAAAATAGACAACATCGACCCTATCACCACCACGTGTAACAGCAACAAGCCTGCAGATACTAATGCCGCAAACAACATCGAGTCTAGCAACATCGTCAACCCTATGCAAAAGATTATCTCCACGCCAAACGCTTACAGAAGCTTCTTCAACTTTTACAACAAGCCTAGAAAACCTCAAATCCATATCAAGATCTGTCTCAGCATAGCTCATGCAAAGCACCTAAATACAAACATAGCACACAAAAATACAAATTTTAAAATTTGATGGCGCCAGCAAATATAGTTGCATATTCTAAGCCAAACACCTTTTTCAAATGTAAGTTGCAAAGAACTTGGATACAACTTGATCTACGCTTGGTAAGCTAGGTCTTCTCTTGTGGAGAACTAGTAGTAGTTTCCAAGTAGCCACTCATTTCCTATGTAAACTCTTTTCAAGCCTGCTTCATGGGCTATTTCGATTGCTTTTTTGGCATGTGATATGCTTGTTGGTGGGAGGTCTTTTAGTAGGTGGTCTGGGTGGAAGGCTAGGAATATCACAGGGGTTTCAGGGTCTATAGACGCTATATACTCTGCTATTCCTCTTATCTCGACCTCGTCTATGTATCCCGGGACTAGGAGAACGCTTATTACCAAGAGCGGTATCTCCCTCCTCTTCTTAGCCATTTCACTGACAATTTTCACATTCTCTTTTATCCTATCAACAGCTTTTTTGCCATCCACACCTGTAAGGGCTTGGTAGACAGATGGTGTCCAAGCCTTCCAATCTATTTTGACAATACCCCCACTCTCAAGACTCAGCCTAGCCATTTCTCTCATTATAGGCGGGTTTTCGAGTCCGTTCGTCTCCCAGCAAACCCTCTTTACAGCACCTCTTCTCCTAGCCTCTTCAACAATCTTTCTAGAGACCTTTAGAGCATATACAGCGTGGGGTCCTGGATCCCCTCCAAAGTAGCATATGCATGTGACCCTGCTCGCCATGGCCGCTTCGAACAGCTCCTCCTCAGACACTCTAAACCTCGCTCTCTGAGCACCATCCACAACAATGTTTTTATGCTCCCAATTCTGGCAAAACACGCAGTCCAGGTTGCAGCCAGCAAAGAAGACAGCTAGGTTGTAAAAGCCGTGCTCAACACCATTGCGAACAGCGTACTTGGGGTAGCCAGCACCTGTGTAAGCAGGGCAAACAGGTGTTGCAACACAGTTTGTTGGCAGAGGATCTAGATAGTAGTGCAGAACCCCCTTGCCAAAACCCTCGACAGGCTGTAGAAAACCGCTTTTGTTTGTCCAAACACCGCAAAAGCCAGCCCCATTCAAGGGTACGATGCATTCGTTTACACAAAAACCGCATTTAGCACCTTCATAGCTCTTCGGAGCCTCAAGGGGAAGCCCAAGACCAATTCTATACGACTTGTGAACAGACATTGCAATGGGCAGTGCCTCCCCAGCTCTAGACCTCAAACAATCTACGCAAACACCAAGAACGCTGCTGACAGTCTTAGAAGACTTTCCACAGACTCTGCAAACACCCATGCCACAGACCGCTGATCGATAAATAGACACTAGCTATCCAGACTATAAAAACAGTGTTGACAGATCGAATAGCAAGCTACTGCCGCATAAAAGCAGATAAGCTTTGGGCAAGCCACTGCAATCGACTGGTGGATCGACTTGGGCGAAGCAACACTATTGACACTCTTCATAACATTTTTGAAAATCGGCGCTGTTATGTTTGGCGGTGGGCAGGCGATGATCCCCATTCTCAGATACGAGGTTGTTGTACGCAACCAGTGGCTCTCCGAAGAGGAGTTCCTAGACCTTGTTGCAATAGCAGAGTCGACCCCAGGGCCAGTAGCGGTTAACGCCGCTACATATATAGGCTACAAAACTTGTGGCCCGATAGGCTCTCTCATAGCAACAATAGCTGTGATACTACCAGCATTCCTAACAATACTCGCCATAGCCATGGCGCTACAGAGGTTTTACCAAAACTATATTGTTAGAAGCGTCTTGAACGGGATTAGAGCAGCTGTGATAGGCCTCTTCACAGCAGCCCTGCTAACAGTTGTTAGAGGCATATACAAGGGGCTACAACCAATCTCAACAGTAGCAACAACAGTGATAGCCATAGCAGTATTTGCATTAATCACAATATTCGATGTAGATCCAATAATACTCATCATCGCATCAGCAATAGCAGGCCTAGCACTAGGGCTTCTAGGCGTCTGGAATCTGTGAACAGAGCCTATCTACGCCTAGACCTAGCTAGGTGTAGTATTAGGGCGAAGAGTATGTGAAAACCTATGGCAAGACACGCAACAGCCAAGCCAATAAACACATAAAACAATACATCGCTTTGAAAAGTGGAGAGGTAGAGCATGACAATGCCCACAACAATGAAGCCTATAGACTCAAAAATATGATAATTAGAGAAGAATCTGAAGAAGATAAACCAGAAGAGGTGTTTAAGGATAAAAAAATATTTTTATTTTCAAATTTCAAGCTAATCACATCAACAGCCTTTCCTAAGACTAGCCAAGATCTATTATTTCATACGCTAGAGATGCTGGAACAGTCCTCTCAACAGTTAGAGCAGCACCAATCGGAGGCTTAATCTCAACCTTAAAGACGTCGTACGGGTTGAGACCCTTTATACTTGCGTGGCCAAGATCTTCAGCCAGCTTTGTGAAGT